>NZ_BAAGZM010000169.1:0-7598 GCF_054778495.1 Hymenobacter agri | reverse complement strand
CCGTGCCGCTGCCCAGGCGGCGTGCTCAGCGACGCGCGATACTGCGGGGGCCACAAGCTCGGACGAAGGCGCAGCGGCCAGCCGCACGGCTTGTTCGCTGCCCGACCGACTTAGCAGAAACACCGCCGAAGCCAGTAGCCACATACCCAGCAGGGTTTGGCCAACATGACGGAGCAGCAGTCGGGCCATGCGCTAGCGGGCCGCGACCACAGCTGGTCGCACGATAGTGGGCGCCACAAAGCCGGGCTTGAGGCTGCTCACGTGCAGGCCTTGGCAGTCGCTGCGGGCTGCCACCCGGTTGACCAGAAAAAAGAAGGGTACCAAGGGCGCTTGTTGCTGTAGCAGCGCTTGCAGCTGCCGGAGCTGCTGCACTCGCTGGGGCGAGTCGTGGGCTATGGCTATCGCATCCATAAGCCGGTCGCAGGCTGGGTTGCCGAAGCGGGTGCTGTTCGTTTCGCTCGAAATACCTGAGTGAAGCAAGGGCGCAAAGTTGACGGCGAAAGGGCTGCCGTGCAGTGTTCGCATATATATATCAAAATCGCCTTCGGCTAAGGCGTTGTCGAAAAGAGCCGATTCGGTTGGCTGCAACGTGACCGCAATGCCCAGGGCGGTGGCGGCGGCTCGAAATTGCAGCGCCGCAGTTGTGAACAGCTCGTTGCCGCTGCGGTAGCGCAGGGCAAGCTGCAATGTTTGCTCACGCTGGCGGTCGGTTCTGCGCCAGCCCGGACGGGTAGGGGTTGGCGGCTGCCAGCCGGCTTGCAGCAGCAACGTGCGCGCGCCCTGCGGGTCGTAAGGCACGGGCCGCAGGCTGTCGTTATAATTGGCCCGGTCAAACGGCGGTATCAGGCCCGCGGTGCGTCGGCCGTTGCCGTGCTGGGTGCCACGCAGCAAGCCCGCGGTGTCGAAGAGGCGGCTTAGTGCCTGGCGGGTAAGGGCATCGGCCAGGGCCGGTCGCTGCGTATTGAAGCCGGCCAGGGCAATGTCGTACGAATCAGAAACGTACAGGCGTACGTCGGCGGTGGGGCTGGTGCGGAAACGCTCAAAATCGGGGGCCGGCATTTGCGGAAATACATCGAGGGTGCCGCGGCGCAGGGCCAGCGCCGCCGCCGCGGCATTAGGCAGTATGACGTAATCGAGCCGTGGAGCCTTGGCCTGTAGCGCCAGCGGAAGGCCGCTTACGGCGTTGGCCCACCACCGGGGCTTGCGCTGAAACGATAGGTAGCGGTTTTTCTCCCAACGCGCCAGGCGGTAGGGCCCGCAGCCTGCCAGCCGTTCAGGATGGTTGGCCAAATCAGTTTGTTCGTAGTGCCGGGCTACCGCTGCCAGCGCCGAGTCGGGTGGGCGCGTGGCGGGCCAACGGCGCAACCTGGGCAGTGAATAATTGCGCAGGCGATGCTGCGGGTCGAGCCCCGCCTCCGGCAGCACAGAAAAATCGCCCGACAGAAGTAGCAGTTCTGGCGACTGCCCTTGGCACACCAGCGTGAACTGTCGGGGATTGGCCGGATTAGGCTCAATTTGCTGAATCTGACTGACGCTATTGCGCGCGCTTTCGTTGGCAACCCCGGGGCAAGTCATTAGCTTCAGCGTGCAAGCCACATCGGTGGCTAGCACCGGTCGGCCATCATCCCAGGTAGCGGTGGGCCGAATGGTGTACCGAAAGGCCGTCAGCGAGTCGCCGCGCCGTTCCTCCGTTGGTAGTTGCTCGGCAAGTGCAGGCATAATTGCCAAGGGCTGGCCGTTGACCTGCAAAAGGCTCATGTGTAGCAGATTGCTGGCATCCAGGGCCGCTTGGCTTTGTATTGCCAGCGGCGCCAGCGTTTCCGGGTCGTGGGCCCAGCGGATGCGCACCGCTGCCGTTGGGGCACGTTTATCAACACAGCTGCCGGTGAGTAATGCCAGGCTCAGCAAAACCAGTCTAGAGGGAGAAATAACTGTATTCACGCGCTAAAAGGCTACTGCCCTCGTCCGGAGAGCCGGCAGCAAGATAGGCAGTAAGCGCGTGTACAGGCACGCTAGGCAATATCGCCGCCCCAGCCGCTGCTGCCGCCGTCCACGGCAATATCGCCGCCCCAGCCGCTGCTGCCGCCGTCCACGGCAATGTCGCCACCCCAACCGCTGCTGCCGCCGTCCATGGCAATGTCGCCACCCCAACCGCTGCTGCCGCCGTCTACTTGGATGTGTGAAGTCGCGGATGCGCAGGAAACAGGCTGGGAAGCTGGAGCAGTAGAGAGGAAGCTGGCAGCTTGCAGGAGGGCGATAACGAATGCGTTCAACATGGCTATGGGTGGTTGCGACTTTGTGTCAGATGATTGATTGACACAAAGTTGACCGCTCAAGCCGGCGTTAAAAAGGACACTTCAGCCCTAAATCAGACAGTGTTTTATTAAATATTATTTTGGATTAAACCAAAATAATATTTTCAATTATTTCATAATATGAAGCCAGTGCAATTTTAAAAATGAGAGAATCCAAAAAATATCCTCATTTTGCGACATTAACGCACCCTCGAAGGCATAAAAAACCAATATGCAAAGCACGCCCTAATACCTGCATGAAAAAAGGACAATCAGGCCAATTTTATGACATGGTATTTAACCAGTAGCTTTACATCGAAAGGCGTTATTTGCAGCAAAAAGGTGGTTTTATGGCGAATGACTTCTCAAATTTGGTGCGAATTGTGACATCAAGGGGGTTGCCGGTGTTACCGCTTCTGGAAGTTGGTAAGGGCGAGAGCAGCAAAGAGCAGCGGTTCATTGCAATGCTGAAGCAGGCCCCGGAATCCACACAGCTGCAGTTGGCCAAGGCGATATACGGCCGGGCCACGACGGACAATCTGCGGGCATTGCAAAAGCTGCAATCGAGGGTGCGGGCTAAGCTGCTGAACCAGCTGTACTTTCTCGACCACACCGACCCGCGCCACTTGGTGTCGCGGCGCTACGAGCTGGAATGCCTCGACCTGCTGCACAAGGCCAGCGTTTTGTACGCCGAGCGTGACATCCGGCTGGCCGAGCGCCTGCTGGTGCGCTGCCTGCACGAAGCCGAAGCCGGGGAGTTTACGCAATATGCGGTGCAAGCGACACGGATGCTGCGCAACCTGTATATGGAGCAGCGCAAGCCGGCGCCGTTCAAAAAAATCAGCCGGACGCTGCAACAGGCGCAGCAGCGGCTAGCCTGGGAAGACGAGGCTGAGCAATTGCTTGCCGAAATACAGCTGGCCGGTAACAGCACGGTGGCTGCCCGGCGGCACCTGCTCGCTACCCTGCCTGAGCAGCTGACCCAGCTCGAAGCGTTGCATCGGAAGGCGCACAGTTTTGCCAGCTACAATGCCCTGTACCGCGCCCGGATTATTCAGGAGGAGATGCTGGGTGATTACGCGGGCCTGGTTCGAATTACGGCGGCCGCCAGCCGCCACTGGCAGGCGGGCAAGCTGAATGCCCGTCGCTTCGACCTGCGCTTCAACCATTTCATGACTATTTATGCCTACCTGCGCAGCCGCCAGCCAGTGCAGGGCCTTAAACTGGCCGAGGAGTATGTGCGGGACTTTCATCCGTCGTCGGGCAACTGGTTCTATTTTCAGGAGCACCACCTGCTGCTGGCGCTGCACGCGGGGCGCTACGAGCTGGCTCAACAGCTGCTGGATGCGGTAACGAAAAACACGGCATTTGCAGGGCAGCGCGAGGCTGCCCTGCAGCGCTGGGACCTGTACCGCTCCTACCTCTATTTTGTGCTGCCCGCCGCGCGGGTACTCACGACCCGGCAACGGCAGGTGGCGCAGCAAATGCTGCTGCTGCCCGAATACAGCCGCGATAAGCGCGGGCACAACGTGGCCATTCTGGTGCTGCAGCTGCTGCACTATCTGCGCGCCCGCAATCTGGAACAGGTACTAATGCGCCTCGAGCGCCTGCGCAAATACCAACAGCGCCACCTCACGGAGCCGACCACATTGCGCAGCCGCTTGTTTCTGCGACTCCTGCAAATCATTGTGGAGAAAAACTTCGACCCAACGAAGGCCGCCGAGCGCGGGCAGGGGCTACTACAGCAGCTTCGCGACGCGCCCCCGCCCGGCGAAGCGTTTGCCGAGGTAGAGATTATTCCCTACGAAAACCTGTGGAAGATTGTGCTGGACCTGCTATGCGAAGGCCCGCCGGTGGCCGCGGAACAATAAATAAGCCCTGTGCCACCGCAGCATCATGGCGTTGTGGTGGCACAGGGCTTTGTACTGCAGCTGTTTAGGAAATCTGACCGGAACAACGACTTGCTAAACAGCTGCAGTGTAATATAATAGCGTGCCTAGGGCTCGACTACAATCTGGCGCGACACGCAGTGGCTGGCCACGCAGGCTTCGGAGCCGTAGCCGCGCATGCTGAAGCGCACGGCGTAGATGCCGGGCCGGCGAAAAACGTGCTGGGCGGTGCGGCCCTGCACCACGGTGCCGTCGCGGAAATCCCAGATGTACTGTAGGTTGCGGCACTGCAGCAGTTGGGCTTCGGGCGAGGCGAACGACACGGGCTGGCCCACGCGCACGGTGGTGGTGCTGGCCGTGAAGTCGACGATGTCCTGCTGCTCGAGGTTGACGGGAATGTACTTCTGGCCGCGGCGCACTTCGCCGGTTTTGTCGACGATGACGTCGAGCTCGACGATGTAGTTTTTGCGCTCCTTATAGCAGTAGCTCACGGTGGGGCCGGTGAGGGTGGTGCCATCGCCCATGTGCCACTGGTAGGTGAAGGGGCCGGCGGCCTCATCAATGGACGGGCGGCCGTCGAGGTCGACGCAGAGCATGCGCGGCAGGGGCGGGCCGCAGCCCACGCTGGTAGTGTCGCCGGCCTGCTGGGCGCGGGCGCTGAGGCTGGTAAGCAGCAGGATGGCGGCCGCCAGGGGCCCCCGGGATACCAGCTGCATGAAAGAGAAGCGCATCATAAGACTGTAAAAAGAGCCAACGGCTGCCACTAAAACTTGTTGAGACGCTGCATAACCTCGCGCAGGTACGTCTGGCCCACGGGGATGTGCTTACCGTCGACGATGACGGCGCTGTCTTCGAGGGCCTGAATGCGGTCGAAATTCACAATGAAGGAGCGGTGCACGCGCACGAAGCGGCCGGCCGGGAATTTCTCCTCGGCGCCCTTCATGGTGCTGTACACGATGAGCTTGCTCTGGCCGGTGACGATGTGCACGTAGTCGCCGAGAGCCTCGACGTAGCGCACTTCATCGAAGTTGATGCGCACCAGTTTGTTGTCGACTTTCACGAAAGTGTAGTCTGCATCGAGGGGGGCAGTTTCGATGGCGTCGCTGGCGGCGGTGGTGGCGCGCTCAGCCATTTCGAGGGCTTTTTGGGCGGCCTGCAGGAAGCGCGGGTAGCTCACGGGCTTTACTAGGTAGTCGACCACAGCCTGCTCGAAGGCCTGCACCGCGTAGTCTTTGCTGCTGGTGATGAGCACCACGGGCGGCGGATTTTGCAGCGTGCGCAGCAGGTCGATGCCCGAGAGCAGGGGCATTTCCACGTCGAGAAACAGCAGGTCGACGGGGTTGGTGCGCAGGTGCTCGGCGGCCTCGATGGGGTTGGTGAAGCTGCCGGCTGCCGTGAGGAACGGGGTGTTGGCGACGCAGTTGAGGACGATTTGAACGGAGAGCGGGTCGTCGTCGACCACTAAGCAACGCAACGTAGAAGCAGCCATAAGGGCAAGAAAGAGGGACGATTGAGCCGACGAATGTAGGGCCAACCCGCCGGTTTTCAAGCCTCGGCGCGCGCCTGCAGTTGCGGATACAGCTCGGCCAGCTGCTGGCGGATGGTGCCCAGCAGGGGCTCGCAGTAGGGCAGGGCGGGGTGGCGGGCGGCGCGCTCCAGCTCGTCGAGCTGGGTGTGCAGCACCGGCACGCCAAAATAGGCCACCTGGCCCTTGAGCTTGTGGGCGGTGCGGGCCAGCGTGTCGGGGTCGTGGGGGCAGGCGGCGGCGAGCAGGGCTTCGAGGGCGGGGGCTTCGGTGAGGAAGGTGTTGATAATCTGACGCATAAAGCCCTCGTTGCCGCCTGCCAGCTCCTCGAGCAGTTGCCAGTCGGGTTTGATTAAGGTAGTCTTTTGGGTATAAGGGTAGGAGGGTAGGGGGGCAGGAGTTGGCGCGTTAGCTACATCTTGCTCGGTGGGTTGCTCTTCAACCAGCTTCAACGCCTGCCCTCCTACCTTCCTACCCTCATACCCTACCGTAAAATGGGCCAAGCGGGCGTAGAGCACGGCGGGCTCGAAAGGCTTAGCGAGCGTGTCATTCATGCCGGCGGCCAAGGCCAGGGCGCGGTCTTCGGGCAGCACCGAGGCGGTGAGGCCGATGATGGGCAGCTGGGCCGCATCGGGATATTGCTGGCGGATGCGGCGGGCGGCCTCGTAGCCGTCGAGCTCGGGCATCTGTACATCCATCAGTACGGCGTGGTAGGGCTGGGCGGCTTCGGCCACGGCTTCCACGGCGAGGCGGCCGTTTTCGGCGATGACCACCTGCACGTTCCAGGCTTCGAGGGTTTTGCGGGCCACGAGCTGGTTGAGGGCGTTGTCTTCGGCCACGAGCACGCGCAGGGGCGGCTCGAAGGGCGTGAGTAGGCCGGCGTGGGCGTCGGGCTGGGCGGCCTGGGCGTCGGCTACTTCGTAGGGCAGCTCGAAGAAAAACACCGAGCCCACGCCTTCTTCGCTGGTCACGCCGAGCTGGCCGCCGTGCAGCTGCACGAGGTTGCGGGCAATACTCAGGCCCAGGCCGGTGCCGCCAAACTCGCGCGTGGTAGAGGTATTAGCCTGCGAGAAATCCTCAAAAATGGCTCCCAGCTTATCGGCCGGAATGCCAATGCCGGTATCGCGCACGGCGAAGCGGATGATTTGGTGGGTTGGCGACTTGGTGGGTTGGTGGATTGTTGGGTTGGCGGTTTGCGCGTCATCGGTTGACGCCGAAGCAGCGGGTGCCGCCGAAGCAGCAGCCGCTGCTTCGGCGTCCGGTTTCACCACTTCGGCCGATACCGTGACGCCGCCGACGCGGGTAAACTTGATGGCGTTGCCGACCAGGTTCACCAGAATCTGGTTCAGGCGCACGGAGTCGCCCACCACGGCGGCGGGCACGTCGGGGGCTACGTCCACTTGCAGGAACAGGCCCTTGCTCTCGGTGGCAAACTTAAACATGGCCGATAGCCGGCGCACGGCCTCGGGCAGGCGGAAGGGCACCTGCTCCAGCGTGAGCTTGCCGGCCTCCATCTTCGAGCTGTCGAGAATGTCGTTGATGATGACCAGCAGGTTTTGCGACGACGACTCGATGGCCGTGAGGTATTCGGCCTGCTCGCCGGTGGGCCGGGTAGCCTGCAACAGGTTGGTGAGGCCGATAACCGCATTCATCGGCGTGCGGATTTCGTGGCTCATGTTGGCCAGAAACTGCGCCTTGGCCCGGCGCGAAGCCTCGGCCGCATCGCGGGCTACCACGAGGTCGGCGTTGATATCTTCGATATGGGCCTTCTGCTGGCGCAGTTCGGCGGTGCGCTCCAGCACGGTGCGCTCCAGCACAAGCTGCGTACGGCGCAGTTGGCGCTCGCGGTAGCGCAGCAGGCCGTAGCCCAGGCCGCCCAGCGCCAGCACC
>NZ_BAAGZM010000168.1:0-7694 GCF_054778495.1 Hymenobacter agri | reverse complement strand
GCGGCCGAAGTGGCCGTGCTACGCGCCCCGCGCCTAGCCGTGGTGAGCACCGGCGACGAGCTGGTGGGCATCGGCGCCACGCCTCTGCCCCACCAGATTCGGCGCTCCAATGTGTATGCGCTGCAGGCACTTTTTGCCCAGGCGGGGGCCGAAGTGTCGCTGTTTCATCTTTCCGATAATGTGGAAGAGCTGCGCGACGGCCTCACTAAAATCCTTGGTGCCGGCTTCGATGCCGTGGTGCTGAGCGGTGCCGTGAGCAAGGGCCGCGCCGACCATCTGCCGGGCCTGCTGCGCGAGCTGCACGTGGAGGAAATATTTCACCAAGTGCAGCAGCGGCCGGGCAAGCCGTTGTGGTTTGGGGCGCGGGCGGGCGGGCCGGTGGTGTTCGGATTGCCGGGCAACCCGGTGTCCACGTTCATCACGGCCTGCCGCTACGTGCGGCCTTGGCTGGCCGCCGTGCAACAGCCCGCCAACACCAGCACTGCGTTGGCCGTGGCCGAAGCTCCGCAGCCGGCCGTGCTCACCGTCGATATTAACTTCAAGCCGGCTCTCACCCACTTCGTGCCCGTGCGCCTGACCGTGGACGCCGAAGGCCGCCGTCTGGCCACGCCCCTGCCCGTGGGCGGCTCGGGCGACATGCTGGGGCTGGTGGGGGCCACCGCGTTTCTGGAGCTGCCGCCCGAGCCGGCCGTATTTGCGGCGGGTAGCGTGTGGCCGGCGTGGGCACTGTAATTTTTTTGGAACCTCGGCCGTAGCAGGCCGTATGAGCAAGGGAGTCGCAGCGTCGGCGACTGTAACGGATGGAGCCCGGCGCATTGGCTCCCATCTACTTTTTCCACGTTGCTTTTTACGCCCATGCCGAATAAGAAAACGAGCACCGCCAAGAAAGACCCCTGCTGGAAAGGCTACGAACAGGAGGGCACGAAGAAAAAGGACGGCAAAACCGTTCCGAACTGCATCAAGAAAGACTAGCTTTCATCGCTACAATTTCCCCACAGGCCCCGTTTTGCGCCATTTAGCGGCGTGAAACGGGGCCTTGCTACGTCCACCGGAGCGGGTAGCGCTTTTCCGGGGTTGACGCGTATCTTTGCCTGAGCTGCTATCCAGAAAGACCGAGGGACCGGGCCCGATGACGTCTTGGCAACCTACCGCGAGTAGGTGCCAACTCCCGTTTCACCGCCGTTTTTGGTGAAAGAAGATGACAGCCGGAACTGTGCGCCTGCGCACGGGTTTCTTTCTGGATACGCGCTTTTGTAGCTATTCGACCCAGAAAAGAAATGCCCACTGCCACTCTCGCCGCCCCCTCCCCGCTTCCCGAGCTGCTCCGCCAGCGCCTGCTGATTCTCGACGGTGCCATGGGCACCATGATTCAACGCCACCCGCTCACGGAGGAGGATTTTCGCGGCACCCGCTTCGCCGACCACCCCAAACCCCTGCGCGGCAACAACGACCTGCTGAGCATCACCCGGCCCGACATCATCAAAGGCATTCACGCCGAATACTTTGCCGCCGGAGCCGATATGGTGGAAACCAACACCTTCAGCGGCACTACCATCGCGCAGGCCGACTACGGCTTAGAGCATGTGGTGTACGAGCTGAACTACGAGTCGGCCCGCTTAGCCCGCGAGGCGGCCGACGAGTATAGCACGCCTGAGCGGCCGCGCTTCGTGGCCGGCGCGGTGGGCCCCACCAACCGCACCGCCTCGCTCTCGCCCGATGTGAACCGCCCCGGCTTCCGCGCCGTGACCTTCGATGAGTTGGCCACCGCCTACTTAGAGCAAGTGCGCGGTCTCGTGGACGGCGGCGTGGATACGCTGCTCATTGAAACCATCTTCGACACGCTGAATGCCAAAGCAGCCCTCTACGCCGTGCAGAAGTTCTTCGACGAAGGCGGCCGGGTGGTGCCCGTTATGATTTCGGGTACCATCACCGACGCCTCGGGCCGCACCCTGAGCGGCCAGACGGTGGAGGCATTCTGGAACAGCATCCGCCACCTGCCCTTGCTGAGCGTGGGCCTGAACTGCGCCCTCGGCGCCGACCAGCTCCGCCAGTACGTGCAAGAGCTGAGTCGTATTTCCGACGTGCACATCTCGGCCTACCCCAACGCCGGTCTGCCCAACGCCTTCGGTGGCTACGACGAGTCGGCCCAGGAATTTGCTGCGCTGGTGGAGGAGTACCTAAAAGAAGGCATTGTGACGGTGGTGGGCGGCTGCTGCGGCACCACGCCCCAGCACATCGCCGAATTGAGCAAGCTGGCCGAGAAGTACCAGCCCCGCCAGCTTCCGTCCGAACTCACGCCCTCCACTCGCCTGAGCGGCCTTGAGCCGTTCACCATCAGAGAGGAAAGCCTGTTCGTGAACGTGGGCGAGCGCTGCAACGTGACCGGCTCGCGTGCCTTCGCCCGCCTCATCCGCACCGGCGCGTATGAGGAGGCGCTGGCCGTGGCCCGCCTGCAAGTGGAGGAAGGCGCGCAGGTGCTCGACATCAACATGGACGAGGGCATGCTCGATTCGGAGCAGGTGATGACCACCTTCCTGCACCTCATTGCCTCGGAGCCCGACATTGCGCGGGTGCCGGTGATGATTGACTCCTCGAAGTGGAGCGTGCTGGAAGCCGGCCTGAAATGCGTGCAGGGCAAGAGCATCGTGAACTCGATTTCGCTGAAAGAGGGCGAAGCCGCCTTCCGCGAGCGGGCCCACACGGTGCGCCAGTACGGCGCCGCCGTAGTAGTAATGGCCTTCGACGAGCAGGGCCAAGCCGACTCCTTAGAGCGCCGCATCGAAATCTGCCAGCGCAGCTACGACATTCTGACGAAGGAAGTAGGCTTCGACCCGGCCGACATCATCTTCGACCCCAACATCCTGACCGTAGGCACGGGCATGGACGAGCACCGCAACTACGCGCTCGACTTCATCGAAGCCGTGCGCTGGATTAAGGTCAACCTGCCCGGCGCGCTCACCAGCGGCGGCATTAGCAACATCAGCTTCTCGTTCCGCGGCAACGACGTGGTGCGCGAGGCCATGCACACGGCCTTCCTCTACCACGCCATCAAAGCGGGTTTGGATATGGGCATCGTGAACCCCGGCCAGCTTGGCGTGTACGACGAAATCGAGCCCCGCCTGCTGGAGCTGGTGGAAGACGTGCTGCTCAACCGCCGCGCCGATGCCACCGAGCGCCTCGTGGAGTTTGCCGATACCGTCAAGCAAAAGGATAAAGCCGAGGTGAAGGCCGACGAATGGCGCAGCCTGCCGGTGCAGGAGCGCCTGGCGCACGCGCTGGTGAAGGGCCTCACCGAGTTTATTGACGAAGACACCGAGGCCGCCCGCCAGGAGCTGGCCCGGCCCCTCGACGTGATTGAGGGCCCGCTGATGGCCGGCATGAACGTGGTGGGCGACCTGTTCGGGGCCGGTAAAATGTTCCTGCCGCAGGTGGTGAAGTCGGCCCGCGTGATGAAAAAGGCCGTGGCTTATTTGCAGCCTTACCTGGAGGCCGAAAAGCAAGGCTCGGACCGCCAGACGGCCGGTAAAATCCTGATGGCCACCGTGAAGGGCGACGTGCACGACATCGGCAAGAACATCGTGGGCGTGGTGCTGGCCTGCAACAACTTCGATATCGTGGACCTCGGTGTGATGGTACCGCTGGAAAAGATTCTGGACGAAGCCCAGAAGCAGCAAGTAGATGTTATCGGCCTCTCCGGCCTCATCACGCCTTCGCTCGACGAAATGGTATACGTGGCCCAGGCCATGGAAAAGCGTGGCATGAAGACTCCGCTGCTCATCGGCGGCGCCACTACCTCGCGCCTGCACACGGCCGTGAAAATCGCGCCGTCGTACAGCGGCCCCGTGGTACACGTGAATGACGCTTCGCGCTCGGTGGGCGTGGCCGCCGGCCTGCTCGGCTCGGGCGAGCGCGCCTACGCCCAGACGGTGGCCGACGACTACGCCGCCCTGCGCGCCGACTACGCCAGCCGCCAGCGCGAAAAAAACTACCTTCCCATCGAAGCCGCCCGCGAAAACGGCTTCAAATCGGACTGGAACACGGTTTCCATCACCAAGCCCAGCTTCCTCGGCACCAAAGTGCTCGAAGACTACGACCTCGCCGAGCTGGCCGAGTACATCGACTGGACGCCCTTTTTCCACACCTGGGAGCTAAAAGGCCGCTACCCGCGCATTCTGGAGGATGAAACGCTGGGCGAAGCCGCCACCAAGCTCTTCGCCGATGCGCAGGCCATGCTGAAGAAAATCATTGACGAGAAGCTGCTCACGGCCCGCGCCGTGCTGGGCTTCTGGCCCGCCAACACGAAGGATTACGACACTATCGAAGTCTACGCCGACGACTCGCGCGAGGCCGTGGCCACCGAGTTTTTCACGCTGCGCCAGCAGGGCGAAAAAGGGCCGAAAATTCCCAATCTCGCTTTCTCCGATTTCCTGGCGCCGAAGGAAAGCGGCCGCGCCGACTACCTCGGCGGCTTCGCCGTAACGGCCGGCATCGGCATCGAAAAGCTGATTGAACAGTTCGAGGCCGACCATGACGACTACTACAGCATCATGGTGAAGGCCCTGGCCGACCGCTTGGCCGAGGCCTTCGCCGAGCGCCTGCACGAGCGGGTGCGCCGCGAGTTCTGGGGCTACGCACCCGACGAGCATCTCACCGGCGAAGAGCTGGTGCAGGAAAAATACCGCGGGGTGCGCCCCGCCCCCGGCTACCCCGGCTGCCCCGACCACACTGAGAAAATCACCCTGTTCCAGCTACTCGACGCGGGCGCGAAAACCGGCATCACCCTCACCGAAAACCTGGCCATGTACCCGGCTTCCTCAGTAAGCGGCCTGTACTACGCCCACCCGGACTCGCGCTATTTCGGCCTCGGCCGCATTGGCCTCGACCAAGTGAGCGACATCGCGCACCGCAAGGGCATGGCCACCGCCGAGCTGGAACGCTGGCTGATGCCGAATTTGAACTACGAGCCGAAATAACCCCACCCCAACCCCTTCCCGCTGGGGGAGGGGCTTTGTACTATCTATCTCAAAAGCCCCAGTGCATCGCCTAGCACCTCTCCCCCGTGGGGAGGGGCCGGGGGTGGGGTTACCCATATGAAAGTTACCGACCACCTGGCCCGCGCCAAGGGCAAGACCCTGTTTTCCTTCGAAGTGCTGCCGCCCAAGAAGGGCGAGAACATCCACAACCTGTTCTCGAACATTGAGCCACTGATGGAGTTCAAGCCGCCGTTCATCGACGTGACCTACCACCGCGAGGAGTACGTGTACCGCCACCATCCCAACGGCCTGCTGGAGAAGAAAACCGTGCGCCGCCGCCCCGGCACTGTGGGCATTTGCGCGGCCATCAAAAACCGCTTCGACGTGGACACCGTACCGCACCTCATCTGCGGCGGCTTCACGAAGGAGGAAACCGAGAACGCGCTGATTGACCTGCACTTCCTGGGCATCGACTCGGTGCTGGCCCTGCGTGGCGACCCGATTAAGTCGGAAGGCGTTTTCAAGGCCGAGCCCGACGGGCACGCCTACGCCTGCGACCTCATCGGCCAGGTGGCCAACCTGAACAAGGGCGAATATCTGGACGAGGAACAGGACGATACCTGGGCCACCAACTTCTGCATCGGCACGGCCGGCTACCCCGAAAAACACTTCGAAGCGCCTAACTACGCCGCCGATATCCGCTACCTGAAGCACAAGGTGGACCGCGGGGCCGACTACATCGTAACGCAGATGTTCTTCGACAACGAGGAGTTTTTCAAGTTCGAGCAGAAGTGCCGCGAGGCGGGCATCACCGTGCCCATCATCCCGGGCCTGAAGCCGCTCACGGCCAAGAGCCAGCTCACCATGCTGCCCCGCTCCTTCTACCTCAACCTGCCCGAGCCGCTGGTAGAAGCCATCAGTCAGTGCCGCGACAACGAGGCGGCCCGCACCGTGGGCATCGAGTGGTGCCTGAACCAGAGCCGCGAGCTGATGGCCCACGGCGTGCCCTGCCTGCACTACTACAGCATGGGCAAGTCGGAAAGCATCCGGCGCGTGGCGGCCGAGCTGTTTTAGCCCGGATAAACGCTCCGTACATCTCTTTTTTGCACGAGCTATTTAATGGCCGGCAGCTGAATAGCTGCCGGCTTTTTCGTGTCCGGCAACAACCCAGTGTCATCACTCTGGCAGTACCTGAAAATTATACTTCCCAAGGGGATGTAATTATACTATATATTAACTATCAAACGTCAATTAATTACAATCAAAAAGCTATAACAGCTCGGTTTTACACTAAGGCAAACGTATGCCCAAATGTGCTTTTACCGCGCTGGCACTTTTTTCATTGGCCCAAAAAAAGCACAACAATATTTCTTAAAAATATAATTTTTACATTACCAACAAAGTGTACACTCATTAACGCCTCCGCATTTGGCCGTCTCCGGAGTTGGCGCAACGGCTACGCCGGCTCCATGTATAGCCTGCCTATCATCAGTGAGTTACCTAATACCTGCACGACTGCATCAGGAAGGCCCGTAAGCAGCCGGCGCAGTTGCAACCACAAAAAAAACAGCGCAACGCAAATCAGCGAATAGAACTTTATAGTATCTTGCAAGCCCGCAAACGTTTTCGAGCATCGTTTGTGCTTTCCGCTACTCTTGCAATTTCCTTCAAACCCACCCTTTTGATATGAAAAATTATATTTACTCTCTATTTATTGTAGCGGCAATAGGCAGTGCGGCTCCCGTTCGGGCCCAGAAAATGCATACTACCAAGTGGGAAAGCGGCATGCTCGACAAGCGGACGAAGGTGGGCGTGTGGGAATATTATGGCATCACGGCTTCGAAGGAGATGGTGGTGGTGCAGCGCTACGACCATTCGGCCAAAAAACTGCTGTTTTACCGGCCTTCAGGAGACCTGACGTTTAATACCGAGCTGGCGCCCGGCCAGTGGAAACGTCGGATGGTAGACCGCCCGCCCCTGTTCATTGGCGGCGACGCGGCGCTGGCGGCCTTCACCACGCAGCTGCAATACCCGCAGCAGGCTCAGGACCGCAACGTGCAGGGCCAGGTCACGATTGGCTTCGCGGTTGACACGCAGGGCAAAGCCACCAATCATCGCGTGCTGCGCGGCATTGGCGCGGGCTGCGACCAGGAGGCGATGCGCGTAGTGAAAAGCATTCCCGATGAGTGGGTGCCGGCCCAGGTGGCGGGCCAAGACATCGTGGCCGAATACGAACTGACACTAACCTTCCGGCTGGCGCAGCAGTAGCGGGCACAGACGGCCTTTTTTACCGTCATTTGCGACCTCACTACTGTGTTTGCGCTATGAAAGAAGAATTGCGTCGTCCGCTGCCGGGCCTGAAGACTTTTGCGGGTACGCTGCTGGCGGCAGCCTTGCTGGCAGCCTGCGACTCGACGCCGAATGAGCGGCGGGCAGCGGCCCGCAATGCCGGCCGCGAGCTGGACAGCGCCGCCCGCACGGCCACGCACAAGCTGGCCCGCATCGGCAAAGCCACGGCGGCTTATAATGAAGCTAACCGTACCCGCCGGGCCCGCCCCCTCGACCCACGCCAGCAACTGGCCATGGAAGCCAAGCTGCTTGGGCCTTACAACGGCCAGATTAATTCCCTCACGCCCCAGGACCTGCCGGCCGCCTACGGCCAGCTGGTACGCGAAACCCGCGCCCAGCGCGCCGCCTGGACCGACCGCGACTGGGACTACG
>NZ_BAAGZM010000167.1:0-7705 GCF_054778495.1 Hymenobacter agri | reverse complement strand
GCCAGCCAGGCGGGCGGCGCGGGCCGCGCGGCCCCCTGCCCTTCCCGAAAAACCAATTGGTTTTTGGCATCATACACCCGGCCCTGCTCGGCGGGCAGCGTGCGGTAGAGCTGGCGCAGGTAGCGACGGTACGAGGCTTCTTCGCCAGCATCGGTGCGGCCTTCCTGCCCGGCCACGTAGGCGTGCCCCACCACCAGCGTGCGCTTGAACAGGCTCTGGGTGAACTCATCGCGCCGCGACTGCTGCGTGGCGAAGTAAATCACCAGGGCAAACAGCAGCAGCGTCACGGCCAGGATGGAGCCGAACTGCAAAGCCAGGCGCAGGCGAATGGACATAGTTCAGGCAGGGATTAATCGGGCACGGAATAAAAGAACGGCATGCTGAGCGCAGCCGAAGCATCTCTACCGCAATACTATTCCTAACGATTGAGATTAGTTGCGCGGTAGAGATGCTTCGGCTGCGCTCAGCATGACGTTCTCGGTTTCCATTCTATTCCAGTTCCTCACCCCTCCGTCTTCATCACGTAGCCCATGCCCACCAGCGTATGAATCAGCTTGGGCTCGAAGCCTTTGTCCACCTTCTTGCGCAGGAAATTGATGTACACGTCAATCACATTCGAGCCCGTGTCGAAGCTCAAATCCCAGACGTGCTCCAGCAAATCGGCGCGCGACACCACGCGGTTCTGGTTGCGCAGCAGGTATTCGAGCAGGGCAAACTCGCGGGCGGTGAGCTGAATGGGCTGGCCGGCCCGCTCCACGCGCTTGGCGCTGGGGTCGAGGGTGAGGTCGGCGAGGTGCAGCACGGCTTTGGGGGCGGGTGCTTCGGTGCGGCGGCGCACGAGGGCGCGCAACCGGGCCAGCAGCTCATCGAAGGCAAAGGGCTTTACTAGGTAGTCGTCGGCCCCGGCGTCGAGGCCGCGGATTTTATCGTCCGTTTCGCCCAGCGCGGTGAGCATGAGAATGGGCACGCCGGGGTCGTGGGCGCGCACCTGCCGGCACACGTCGAGGCCGCTGAGGCCGGGCAGCATCTGGTCGAGAATCAGGCAGTCGTATTGCGTCGACTGGGCGCGGCGCAAGCCCAGCAGGCCATCGGCGGCGAGGTCGACGGCGTAGCCCTGCTCCGTCAGGCCCTGGTGCAGGAAGGCAGCTACCGAGGGTTCGTCTTCAACTAAAAGAATTTTCATGGGGCGGGAAGGTAGCGCCGTTTCGGAGAACGGGCCGCGTGGGCGGGCCCGGCATCGGAACGGCTGCGTTATCAATACAGAATTGTAGCTGAAACGGGCAACTCGTTGTATATCTGCCAATACAGCGCCTGAGAGTGTTTAACCCAACCCACTAGTTGCAATTGACAAAATTCATTTTTTCTTCATTGTTGTTGATTGACTGAGTATTAAAGCGGGCGGGTGGAATGACTGCGCCGGGCTTGCCGGACAAATTACCGTTCCGGCAAAACACAGTTCCGCCAGGCGCGTAGGCAATTAGTAGTTACCGCAACCTTAAGCTATTTCTCCTATGAGCCAAGTTACCCAAGCTCCGCTCGGCCGCCCGCCGGGCGCTCTGGCCCCCACCCAACCCGTTCACCTCAACATCAACGGGCAGGACCACACCCTCGAAATAGCGCCCTGGACGACTCTGCTCGACGCTCTGCGCGAGCGCCTCGACCTGACCGGCACCAAGAAAGGCTGCGACCACGGCCAGTGCGGTGCTTGCACCGTGCTTGTCGATGGCAAGCGCATCAACTCCTGCCTCTCGCTGGCCGTGCTGCACGAAGACTCCAAGATTCAGACCATCGAAGGCCTGGGCACGGAGGACAAGCTTAGCCCGCTGCAGCAGGCGTTTATCGACCACGACGCCTTTCAGTGCGGCTACTGCACGCCGGGCCAGATTTGCTCGGCCCAGGGCCTCATCAACGAAGGCAAAGCCAGAACCGAAGCCGAAGTGCGCGAGCTAATGAGCGGCAACGTGTGCCGCTGCGGCGCCTACAGCAACATCCTGAGCGCCGTGATGGAAGTACTTGGCAACGAAGGATTAATCCTGAACGATAAGGCCTGGTCGGCCGGTGCGGCAAAGCAAGACATTGCTCCCGTGGAGCCGCCGAAATAAGTATCCTTCATCCCTCATTCAACTCAGATGAACAGTTTCACTTTCACCCAAGCCACGGCCGTGGCGGGCGCCGTGCAGGACAAAGCCGCGCACCCCGACGCGGCCTACATCGGCGGCGGCACCAACCTGGTTGACCTGATGAAGGAAAACGTGGCCCGCCCCACGCACCTCATCGGCCTCAAAAAGCTCGGCCTCGACGCCATCGAGAACCTGCCCGACGGCGGCCTGCGCCTCGGCGCTCTCGCCACCAACGCCGACACCGCCTGGCACCCCGAAGTAGAGAAGCGCTACCCGCTGCTGAACCAGGCCATTCTGGCCGGGGCCAGCCCGCAGCTGCGCAACATGGCCACCGACGGCGGCAACCTCATGCAGCGCACCCGCTGCTACTACTTCTACGACCTAGCCACGCCCTGCAACAAGCGCGAGCCCGGCTCGGGCTGCTCGGCCATCGGTGGCTACAACCGCGTGTGCGGCATTCTGGGCACCAGCGACTCGTGCATTGCCACCCACCCCTCCGATATGTGCGTGGCCCTGGCCGCCCTCGACACCGTGGTGCGCGTGAGCGGCCCCAACGGCGAGCGCACCATCAAGTTCGAGGACTTTCACCGCCTGCCCGGCGACCAGCCCGAGCGCGACAACACCCTGGAGCCCGGCGAGCTCATCACCGGCCTCGACCTGCCCGCCAAGGGCTTCGAGAAGAACTTTACGTACCTGAAGCTGCGCGACCGCAGCAGCTACGCCTTCGCCCTGATTAGTGTGGCCGCCGCGCTGGAGCTCGACGGAAACACCATCAAAGACGCCCGCCTGGCGCTGGGCGGCGTGGCCCACAAGCCCTGGCGTGATAAGGAAGCCGAAGCCTTGCTCATCGGCCAGCCGGCCACGGCCGAAACCTTCGGCCGCGCCGCCGCTAAGGTGCTGGCTTCGGCCAAGGGCCACGGGGCCAACACGTTTAAGATTGAGCTGGCCCGCCGCGCCATTGTGCGCGCCCTCAAGCAAGCCACCGAAATGAATCAGGTGCTCGACACCAACGCTTTTCAAAATTCGAACCCATGAGCCACCCCACTGATTACATCGGCAAACCCACCAGCCGCGTCGATGGCCCCGCCAAGGTGGCCGGCACCGCCAAATACGCCGCCGAGTTCAACGTGCCGAACCTGCTCTACGGCTACGTGGTGAGCAGCCCCATCGCCAAAGGCAAAATCACGAAGATTGACGCCGACGCCGTGCGGGCCCTGCCCGGCGTGCACGAGGTGTTCTCGCACGAGAACGTGCCGCACTACGCCTTTCTCGACCGCAGCTACAAGGACCAGATTGCGCCCGGCGGCTCGCCCTTCCGCCCGCTGCACGATGCCGAGATAAAGTACAGCCTGCAGCCCGTTGCTATGGTGGTGGCCGACACGTTTGAGTTGGCCCGCTATGCCGCGTCCATCCTGCACATCGAATACGAGCAGGCCGAGCATTCCACCGAACTTGTTAAGCACATCGACGAGGCCTACGAGCCCGGCCGTGGCAAGGCTGGCTACAAGCCGCCGAAGTCGCGCGGCAACTTTGGCCGGGGCTGGAAGGAAGGCGTGGCCCACATGGAGGCGCAGTATTCGCACCACGCCCAGCACCACAACCCGATGGAAATGTTCGCCACTACGGTGGAGTGGCTCGGCGATAAGAACCTGAACATCTACGACAAGACGCAGGGCGCTTTCAACAGCCAGAAGGTGGTGAAAAGCATCTTCGGCCTGAATGCCGACCAGGCCCGGGTAATTTCGAAGTACACCGGCGGCGGCTTCGGCTCGGGGCTGCGGCCCCAGTACCAGCTGTTTCTGGCCGTGATGGCCTCGCTACAGCTGCAGCGCTCGGTGCGCGTGTCGCTCACCCGCGAGCAGATGTTCAGCTTCGGCCACCGGCCCGAAACCCTGCAGCACGTGGCCCTGGCCACCGCAGCCGACGGCTCGCTCACCGGTATCAACCACTTCGCGGTAGCCGAAACCTCGCAGTTTGAGGATTTCACCGAAAATGTGGTGGGCTGGAGCGGTACGCTCTACGACTGTAAAAACGTGGAGCTGGGCTACCGTTTAGCGAAAGTTGACGTGTTTTCGCCGCTCGACATGCGCGCGCCGGGCGCGGCTTCGGGCTCCATCGCGCTGGAAATTGCGATGGACGAAATGGCCTACGCTGCCGGCCTCGACCCGCTGGAGCTGCGCCTGCGCAACTACTCCGATTTCGACCAGGCCCAGAACCTGCCCTACTCCAGCAAGGCCCTGCGCAAGTGCTACCACGAGGGCGCGGCCAAATTTGGCTGGGAAAAGCGCACCGCTGAACCCGGCTCGATGAAGGATGGCAACCTACTCGTAGGCTGGGGCATGGGTACTGGCATCTGGGATGCCTCCAAGATGCCCGCCACCGTACGCGCAAGCCTTGACGCCGACGGCCACCTGACGGTGAGCAGCGGCACTAACGAAATCGGCACCGGCACCTACACCATCATGACGCAGATTGCCGCTCAGAGCATGGGCCTGCCGCTCGAAGCCGTGACTTTCGTGCTGGGCGATACCACACTGCCCGAGTCGCCCCTGCAAGGCGGCTCCTGGACGGCCGCCTCCGTTGGCAACTCGGTAGTGGAAGCCTGCCAGAAGCTCGGCGAAGCCCTGCTGAAACAGGCGCAGAAGATGGACCACCCGGCTTTCAAAGACGCCAAAATTGAGGACGTGGAGTTCGCCAACGGCCAGCTGCGCCTGCGCGCCGACGACACCCAGGCCGTGGTGCTGCGCGACCTCGTGCAGGCCAGCGGCGAGCCCAAGATTGAAGCCGAAAACTCGACAGTGCTGGCCAAGCTAGAAATGCTGAAGCCGCCGAAATACTCCATGCACGCCCACAACGCCGTGTTCGTGGAAGTGAAAGTGGACCCCGAGCTGATGACCGTGCACGTAACCCGCGTGGTGAATGCTGTGGCCGCCGGCCGCATCCTCAACCCCAAAACGGCCCGCAGCCAGGTGCTCGGCTCGGTGGTGTGGGGCATCGGCGCGGCGCTGATGGAAGAATCGGTGATGGACCACCGCTTCGGCCGCTACATGAACCACAACTACGCCGAATACCACGTGCCGGTGAATGCCGACATCCACGACATCGACGTGATTTTCGTGAGCGAGGAAGACGATAAGGTAAACCCCCTCGGCGTGAAAGGCATTGGCGAAGTGGGCATGCTGGGAGTGGCCGCCGCCGTGAGCAACGCCATCTTCCACGCCACCGGCAAGCGCGTGCGCGACCTGCCCGTCACGATTGACAAGCTGCTGTAGCAACTCCCGCGGCTGGTGCCGCTGTAGTGACACAGAAACGCCCCGCAACTGATTGGTTGCGGGGCGTTTCTGTTTAAAAATGTTTTGGAAATGCCATATTGTAGAAGGTATACGAAAGGCCAGTCCCGCTATATAATTTCGGATATGTCATTCTTGTAAAATGTTTCGAACATTTCTTTGGGAGACTTGCCATGCTTATTAACAATATTAGGATTGGCACCATGCTCCAACAGCAACTTCACCACACCTTTTTCATCCTTTGAGTTGAAAATAGCTGTCCAAAGAGGTGTATTCCCATGAATATCTGTCGCATTAGGGTTTGCTCCACTTTTAAGGAATTTCGCCGCTATTTCTACTTGCCTGTTCTGGGCAATAAAATGTAAAGCTGAGTAGCCAATCCTGTCCTGATGATTGATGTTCGCTCCATCTTGAAGTAACCAGTCTATAAAGTCCGCTTTATTTTCAATTACTGCATTGATAAGCGCTGTTCTACCATCGCCATCCGTTACGTCAATACCGAATTCGGATAATGTGGCCTTTACATTCGCATAGTCACCTCGTCTGATATTGCTTCTCAATTCATCGACTTTAGGGTCGCATTTGCGGGGTCTCCCTGGATGTGCCATAGGATTATTGCTTTGTCTGCTACAAAGTCCGAATTGCAACAGTAAATGGAGTAGTCGGCGTTTGACCGACAATTTAGCAAGAGTAATTTATTAGTGCTTACCAACACTTTACTATGCTATTGCACAATACTCTGCACTTTCTTGATTCATCACCGCCAACGCACCTTCTCCCCCGCTTTGCCCGCCCGCAGCCGCTCGGGCACACTGGCCCGAATCAACTCGCCCAGGGCCGTGAGCAGGGCCGTGCGCACGAAGCTGTGGTGCACCACCAGGCTCACCTCGCGCACCGGGGCCGGGGCCACGAAGCGCTTGAGCAAGGGGTTGTGGTCTACTTCGTCGAGCACGGCCAGCTCGGGCACCAGTGTGTAGCCGTGGTGGCGGCGCACCAGCTCCTTCAGCGTTTCGATGGAGCCGCTTTCGTAGGCCACCGGGCCGGGTGCGGTGCCGCGGCCGCACAGGTTCAGCACCTGGTTGCGGAAGCAGTGACCTTCCTGCATCAGCCACAGGCCAGGGCTGGCCAGGTCGGCCGGGCGCACGGCGGCCTGGGTGGCCAATGGGTGGTCATTGGAGGCCAGCAGCAGGAAGGGCTCATCGAGCAAGGGATACTCGTGCAGCAGCGGGTCGTCGAGCGGTGTGACGAGCAGGCCCACGTCCAGCCGGTAGTCCTTCAGCCGCTGCATAATTTCTTCGGAGCGTAGCTCCTCGATGTGCACGCGCAACTGCGGGTAGGCCGTGGTGAGGCTGACCAGGAAGCGCGGCACCAGATACGGCGCCAGCGTGGAGATGACGCCCAGGCGCAGCTCACCTACCACCTCGCCTTTGGTGGCCGCCACCACTTCGCGCAGCTGCTGGGCCTCGCGCAGCACGCGCCGGGCCTGGGCGATGATTTGAGCCCCGACGGCCGTGGGCTCGATGCGGCGCTGGGTACGGTCGAACAGTAGTACGCCCAGTTCCTCCTCCAGCTTTTGTACCTGTACGCTGAGGGCGGGCTGGCTCACGCAGCTTTTTTCGGCGGCGAGGCCGAATTGGCGGTGAGTATCAAGGGCAACGAGGTAACTGAGTTGTTGGAGCGTCATAACGGGACAGCAAGCACATAGCTTTTGCTTATAAAGTTATAAATAAAATCGATTTTGATTATGAGTATAGCCCCAGTAGCTTTGTACAAAGCTGGTTCAGGTGGCACTTGTTGCGGCCGCTGAAACGGCTTTACTACGCAAGCCCGCAAACTTTTTTACCTTGTCGGCCCCTTATAAAAGGACCGATTTTTCAACCTATTCCCTACTCAAGATGAGCGCCAACCTGCACGACCTCCCCGCAGACAACTCCATCCTTCACGACCTGAACGCGGACGCCTCGCAGTGCCCGTTCCTGAACGGCGAAGTGAAGCGCAGCGCCGGTGGCGGCCGCACCAACCGCGAGTGGTGGCCCAATATGCTCAAACTGAGCATCCTGCGTCAGCACTCCACCCTGACCGACCCGATGGACCCCGGCTTTGACTACGCCGAGGAGTTTAAGAAGCTGGACCTGAACGCTGTGAAGCAGGACCTGTTTGCCCTGATGACCGACTCGCAGGACTGGTGGCCGGCCGACTACGGTCACTATGGCCCCTTCTTCATCCGCATGGCCTGGCACTCGGCCGGCACCTACCGCATTGCCGACGGCCGCGGCGGCGCGGGCGCGGGCATGC
>NZ_BAAGZM010000166.1:0-7707 GCF_054778495.1 Hymenobacter agri | reverse complement strand
CAGCCAGCCGGGCACGTCGGTGGTGAAGCCCACGACTTCTACCCGCTCGCCAAACTCGGCCTGCAGCTGCGCAAGCGCCGCTTTGCCCGCCGCCGGCAAATGCTCCAGCTCACCGCCCACGAGCGCCACCCGCAACGCCGGAAACTCGCGCAGCAAAGCTGGGAACACCCACGTCAGTAGCGCCGCCGCCCGCTCGCCTTTGCCGCCGTTGAAGCGCCCGATAAAGGCAATTCTCAATGAGGAATGAGGAATGAGGAACGAGGAGTTGTCGGAGGGTAATTCCTCATTCCTCGTGCTTAATTCTTCATTGCCGAAGGCGACGCCATTGGGGATAGCCACTATTTTGGCCGGCGCCATCTTCACTTCTGCCATCAGATGCTCGCGTAGATTCTCGCAAATGGCAATCACCTTATCGCCGTAAACGTCAAACAGCGACGTAGACGTGTGCAGGTGCTGGCGGCCGTGCACCGTGCTCACCAGCGGCACCCGCAGCCCACGCAACGCGAAGTAGCTCACCCAACTGGCGGCGCGCGAGTGGCAATGCACCACGTCAATTTCTTCCCGCTGCACGACTTGCCGAATAAGCCGGGCGTTGCGTAGGCGCTGGCCGTAGCGGCGGTTCACGATGGGCGCTTTGAGCTGGGTAGCCCCGGTGGGCAGTTGGTCCGAATCGGAGAGCAGCCACACTTGGTGGCCCTGGGCGCGGTGTGCCTCGGCCAGCTGCACGGCGTAAGCCACCGAGCCCGCGAAAAACTCAGCCGACAGAACGTGGAGAATGCGCATGGCGCAAAGGTAAGGTAGGCCGTGGGGCTGGAAAGGGCATAAAAGAACGTCATGCTGAGCGCAGCCGAAGCATGACGTGTTATTGCACCATTACACCTTACCCCCAGGCCCGGCCGGCCACGTTGTCGAGGTACTTCTGGCCGCTGCCGGTATTGAGCAGCAGGATGCGCTCGTGAGGCTGGATTTCGCCGGTGGCCAGGAGCTGGCGGGCGGCCGTCCACACCGCGCCGCCTTCGGGGGCTACAAACAGGCCCTCGTGCTGGCCGAGGTCGCGCATGCCGGCCAGCATGCCTTCCTCGCTCACGCTTACTACCGTGCCGCCCGATTCGCGCAGTACGCGCAGCATCAGGTTTTCGCCCAGCGGGTGGGGCACGGCCAAGCCGTTGGCCAGGGTGGCGCGGCCCTGGTACGCGTGGCAGTTGGGCTGGCGGCCCTCGTAGGTTTCGAGCAGCGGGCAACAGTTTTCGGCCTGCACGGCTACCATGCGGGGTAGTTTCACGTCGGGGGCGAGCCAGCCGAGCGCCTGCATTTCCCGGAAGGCTTTCCAGATGCCGATGAGGCCGGTACCACCGCCGGCGGGGTAGAGCAGCACGTCGGGCAGCGTCCAGCCCAACTGTTCGGCGATTTCGTAGCCCATTGTTTTCTTGCCTTCGAGGCGGTAGGGCTCTTTCAGGGTCGAAATATCCAGCAAAGCGCCGTCGGTGTTGCGCTGGCGCACGCGGGCACCGCAGTCGCTGATGAGGCCATCGACCAGCTCCACTTCGGCGCCGTACCAGTAACACTCCTCCTTGAAGGCGGCAGGCGTGTGGCGGGGCATCACCACCACGGCTTTGAGGCCAGCGCGGGCGCAGTAGGCGGCCAGGGCTACGCCCGCGTTGCCAGCGGTAGGAATGATACAGCCGTCCACGCCCAGCTCTTTGGCCTTCGACACGGCCATGCTCAGGCCGCGGGCCTTGAAGGAACCAGTGGGGTTCTGGCCCTCGTCTTTGAGGAGCAGATGAGCTAGGTCGTAGCGGGCGGCCAGGCGCGGCAGGCGCAGCAGCGGCGTGAAGCCTTCGCCGAGCGTGACTTTGTTTTCTTCGTGTAGCAGCGGCAGCAGCGCGCCGTAGCGCCACATGGAGGCGTCGGCCTGGTCGATGATGGCGCGGCTTAGCGGCCCGTGCAGGTCGTAGTCAGCCACCAGCGGTACCTGGCAGCAGGCCGACACGCGCTGCAAATCGAAGGCGGAATATTCGGTGCCGCAGGCCGAGCAGTGCAGCGCGGCGAGGCGGGAATCGGAGGCGACCAGTTTCATGGGGCAAAGTACGGCGGTGCCTTACCCGGGGTATGCCTTTCAGAAATGGGGTTTTGGAATAGCCTATGCCCTTCCGGAATAGTAGCGCCGTGTGAATTGCAGAAAGTCCTTGTAGGGCGCGTTGTTCTCGGTGCCCTTGCGCTGAATAAAGTTAAACTCGCGCCTGAGCGGAAAATCCTTGATTTTTACTTCTGCGAACTCGCCCGAGGCCAGCTCCTTCAGCACGGCTTGCCGGGGCAGGAAGGCCAGGCAGTTGTCGACGCGCACGAAATTCTTGAGTGCCTCAGTACCGCCCAGGCGCACACGCACCGGCAGGGCGGCCAGCTTGATGCGGTGCCGGGCCAGGGCTTCTTCGAGCACGGCCAGCGTGCCCGAGCCGGCCTCGCGCAGGGCCAGCGGCGTGCGAAGCAGGTCGTGCACTTCGAGCGTGCGGGTTTCGAGCGGGTTGCCGGCGGCGCACACGGCCACCACGTCGTCGGTAAGCAGGGGCGTGTAAGTGACGTGGCTCACTTTGTGGATGCCCTCGATGATGCCCAACTCGATTTCGTGGTCGAGCAGGGCGCGCAGAATGTTGTCGGAGTTGCGGTTTTTGAGACTGAGCTGGTGGTGGGGGTGCTTTTGCAGGTAGGCCGACACCACAGGCGGCAGCACGTAGAGCGAGATGGTGGTACTGGCCCCAATGAGCAGGTGCTGCGTGGGCGCGAAATCGGGGCTCAGCGCGCTCATTTCCTGGTGCAGCTCCTGCTGTAGCTGCTTGGCCTGCAGCAGCTTTTCGTAGAGCTTGCGGCCGGCGGGGGTAAGCTGGATGCTGCTGCCCAGGCGCTCGAACAGGCCGGTTTTGTAGTGTTCCTCCAAAGCTTTCACCTGCTTGCTCACGGCCGACTGGGTGGTGAACAGCGCCTGGCTGGCCTTGGTGAAGCTCAGCCGCTGGGCCACTTCGAGGAATACTTCGTGCGGGTGCGAAAGCATGGGTTAAGGGGGCAGGCTGAACAATGTAGAGACGCATACTTGCGTCTCGTCGTTGAACGAAATCATTCATACGAACTCCAAACGACGCAGCCGACGAGACGCGAATACGCGTCTCTACCCCAGCCGGCGTTGGAACGCGGCCAGAAACAGGCCCACGTGGTAGCCGTCGCCCAGGCCGTGGTGCAGGTGAACGGACACGGGCATCTGCCGCGTTTCACCTTCCTGAAAAACCTGGCCGAAGGATATTTTGGGGCAGCTGTCGGGGTGCGAGTAGCTGCGGGCGTGCGAGAGGCTGGTGAAGCGCACCCACGGAATAGCGGAACAATGCACGGTATCGGGCCGGCCGGTGGAGTCGTTCAGGCGCAGGCCGGTGCTGGCTTGCACGGCGGCAATCTCGGCCTCGGCGGCGGCGATGAAGCCGGGCAGCGCGTCGTTTTGCTCGATGAAGGAGAAGGCGAAGGTGTGGTCGGGCCGGCCGAGGGTGGCCGAGGCGTGAATGCGGTCGTACAGGTAAACCTGGCCGTTTTCGATGCGGTAACGGAAGGCTTCGACTTCGTTGGCGGCTTCGAGGGCGTGGTAGAGGTAGTAGAGGAAAAACGACACGCCCAGGCGCTTGGCTTCGGCTTGGGCGGCGGTGCAGTCCACGTTGGCCGTGAGGCCGAAGAACGGTTCTTCGAAGGCGGAGAAGAAGGCGAAATGCTCGCGGCGGGGCCAGGTTTCGAGGTCAATCAGGTGCTTCATGGCGGGCAAAGGTCGGTAGCTTTGCGGCGCCAACCGCCACGCCATGCCCACGCCCTCCTTCATCGCCTTCGACGCCGACGACACCCTCTGGCCCTGCCAGCCGCACTTCGACAATGTAGAAGCCGAGCTGCTCAGGCTGCTAGCGCCTTATGCCGACACCGATGCCATCAACGCCCACCTCTACGACGTGCAGCGGGCCAATATGCAGCTGTTCGGCTACGGGGCCAAGTCGTTCATGCTCTCGATGATAGAAACCGCCATTCAGCTTTCCAACGGCGAGGTAAAGGGCCACGAAATCCAGCAGATTCTGGACCTGGGCAAAGATTTGCTGCGCTTCGCCATCGAGCCGCTGCCCGACGTGGTGGAGGTGCTGACGGAGCTGAAGCAGCGCGGGCACCAACTCATTCTACTCACCAAAGGCGACTTGTTCGACCAGGAAAGCAAGGTGGCCCGCTCCGGCCTGGGCGACTTTTTCGACTATGTCGAAATCGTGAGCGAAAAGGACGAGCCCACCTACCGCCGCCTTTTTGCCCGCCTCGGCGCCACGCCGGACAACTTCGTGATGATAGGCAACTCGCTGAAATCGGACATTCTGCCGGTGGCCAAGCTTGGTTTCCCGGCCATTCACGTGCCCTACCACGCCAACTGGATTCATGAGCACGTGCCGGCCGAACTGCTGGCGGGCGTGGAGTTTCGGGCGGTGGCGCGGCTGCGGGAGGTGCTGGCGCTGGTGTAACCCCACCCCCGGCCCCTCCCCTCCGGGGGAGGGGTGACACGGCGGCGCGTACGTTGACAATCGTCAGGCTCCCCTCTCCCGGAGGGGAGGGGCCGGGGGTGGGGTCCCGGCGCGGAGGGCGACCTGGCCGAACCAAGCACAACATGCCCGACTTCACCACCCTGCGCTACCTCCACCACGGCAACCGCCGCCAGCAACGCGCCCACGCCATCCTAACTGCGCTGGGTTTATGGACAGTCCTGGCGGATTTCCTGCCCGTCTTGGCCGGTACTATCCCGCTCGATATCGACATTCCCGGGAGCGACTTGGACGTGCTGTGCGAAGTCCCAACTATTGAAACGCAACGCTTTATTGAACTGCTACAGAAACACTACGGCCACCGGGCCGGCTTCCGCCTGACGCAGCCCGTCATCAACGGCAAGGCATCCATCATCTGCAATTTCCGCTACTGGAATCGGGAAATCGAAGTTTTCGGCCAAGCCGTGTCCACCGCACGGCAGAACGGTTACCGGCACCTGTTGGTGGAAGCGTCCGTGCTGGCAGCCGGTGGCGAGGAATGGCGACGGGCCGTGCGGCAACTCAAAAAGCAGGGCTTGAAAACGGAACCGGCCTTTGCCAATTTGTTACAATTATCCGGCGACCCTTACGTGGCATTACTGGAATTAGAGGGCAAAACCATTGCCGAATTGCGGGCTTATCTGGCTCAAATCAAGCTTATTCGCAACCGCTGAAAAAGCCGGCCGCGCGCCCCAATACGGCACCGCTTCCGGCGTTGCAATAGAATCCGGGCTTCTCGCTACCTTCCGGCCGGTTTCACCCCTTCCACCCCACCCCATGCTGGCCCGTTACCGCTTTTTGCCGCTGCTGCTCGTGCTGCTGGCGGCTGCCTCGTGCTCGAAAAAAACCGCCCAGGAGCAAGCCGCCGAAACGGCCCAGACCGACGGCGACGAAATCGACCCGTACTCCAACCTCGTTTTTACCTTCGATGAAAAGGTGGTGGACGAGGACAAGCAGAACCGCTGGGACACCACGCGCTACGTCACGTTCTCGCCGAATATTCGCGGCAAGTTCAAGTGGACCGGCGACCGGGAACTGACGTTTTCGCCGCTGGAACCCTTCCGGCCCAGCACGGTTTTCTCGGCCAGTTTGCGGCCTGAGGCGCTGCCCAGCGACAAGCAGAAGCTGGCCCTGAACCGGCCCAAGTTCCACACGCCCTACCTGCGCATGGCCGCGCCGCAGGTGTTCTACGGCAGCTCGAAGCGGGCGGCGGGTACGGCCGAGTTGCGCGCCAATCTGGTTTTTAATTACCCCGTGCGGCCTTCGGATGTGAAATCGCGCCTGAAGGTGACGCAGGGCGGCAAGCCGGTGGCGGTAGAAGTGAATTCGGCCGAGCCGGATGATTTGGTGGCCGTTACCTTCATGCAGGACGTGCAGCCGGGCACGCCCGTGCAGATTGACATCGCGCCCGGCCTGCGCCCAGCGGCCGGCACCAAACCCACCGAGCAAGCCCTTTCGGCCCAGGCCGAAATCCCCGACCAGAGCACGCTGGAAGTGCGCGAGCTGACGGGTTCGCTGCTGAACGGGCAGCCGGTGGTCACGGTGCTGCTCAACCAGCCCGTGCGCGTGGCCGACGTGCAGCCCTACCTCACGGTGAAGCCGGCGGTGGCCTTTTCGGTGGAGGCGCTGGAAAGCGGGCTGGCCCTGCGCGGCGGCTTCGAGGTGAGCAAAACCTACCAGATTTCGCTGGCCGCCGGCACGCGCGGCGTGCTGGGCGGCAGCTTGGGCGAGGAATTCAGCCAGGCCGTGTCGTTTGGCGACGAGCGGCCGAGCCTCACCTTCACCAGCGCCGACAAGGCCATGTACCTCGACGCGCTGGGCGCCCGCAACCTGGGCTTGCGCATCAACCAGGTGGCCAAGGTGAAGGTGACCATCGCCAAGGTGTATGCCAACAATATTCAGCAACTGCTGCGCGGCGAAAAGCAGTACGGCTACCCCGAATACGACGAGGACGAGCCCCGCGAATCGAACACCGACGAGAACGGCGACTACATCGACCGCAGCTTTCAGTACTACGACACCGAGAACATCGGCAACGTGCTGTCGGAGCGCACCATTTCGGTGGACGGGCTGCCCAAGGCCGACGGCCTGCGCCTGCTCAACCTCGACCTGAAGGCGCTGGAGTTTCAGGGGCCGATGAAGGGGCTGTATGTGGTGCGCGTGCAGGACACCGAGCGCCAGTGGCTGCAAGTGAGCAAGCTGGTGGCCGTCACCGATATCGGCCTGATTGTGAAGCAGGGCGCCACGGGCGGCACCACGGTGTTTGCCAATTCCATCCGTTCGGCCGAGCCGATGTCGGGCGTGACGGTGAACCTCGTGAGCTCGAATAACCAGGTGATTGGCACGACCACCACGGACAAGTCCGGCGTGGCGCAGTTCGACTCGGCGGCCAGCATGAAGCGCTTTACGCTGGGCATGATTACGGCCACCCGGGAGGCCGATTTTTCCTTTCTCGACCTTACCAAGAGCCGGGTCGAAACCTCGCGCTACGAGGTGGGCGGGCTGACCTCGAACGCAGCCCACTACCAGGCGTTTCTGTACGGCGACCGCAACCTGTACCGGCCCGGCGACACGGTGCGGACCAACGCCGTCATCCGCACCGAGGACTGGAAGACGCCGCCCACCGGCCTGCCCGTCAAAATCCGCCTGCTTCTGCCCAGCGGCAAGGAATACAGCAGCCTGCGCCAGAAATTGAGCGCGGCGGGCAGCTTCGAGAGCAGCTTCATTTTGCCGCCCACCGTGATGACCGGCCTCTACACGCTGGAAGTGCTGACCGGCAACGACGTGCTGCTGACCTCGCGCCCCGTGAGCGTGGAAGAATTCATCCCCGACCGCCTGAAAGTGACCGTGACGGCCGCCCCCGCCGTGCTTCGGCCCGGGCAGGACGTGACGGCCACCATCGCGGCCGTGAACCTGTTTGGCCCGCCGGCGGCCGACCGCAAGTTTGAGGTTGAATTCTCCCTGAAGCAGAAGACCTTCGCGCCCAAAAATTACCCCAACTACAGCTTCACCATCAGCAGCGGCGAGAAGCGGCGCAGCAGCGACGACGGCGAGGAAAGCAGCGAAAGCGCCCTCACCGCGCGCTTCGAGAAAACCGTGCGCGAGGGCGCCACCGACGCCGCCGGCC
>NZ_BAAGZM010000165.1:0-7723 GCF_054778495.1 Hymenobacter agri | reverse complement strand
GTGGCCTCACTGGTGCGCCGCAGCCGGCAGGTGCAGGCTGCCGAGCTCGACCAGCACCCCGAGCGGGCCGTGCGCAACATTAATCTGGCCAACGTGGCCGTCACAGCCAAGCGCGAAACTGTGCCGCGCGACGACCCGCGCCGCCTCTACGGGGCTACTGGCGGTACCGTCATCAACTTCGCCAACGACCCCAGCATGCAAACCGGGAGCAACGTACTGCAAATGCTGCAGGGCCGGGTAGCCGGTCTTTCCATCAGTGGCAATCCGCCCAATATGTCGGTGCAAATCCGTAATTCCGGCAGCCCGGTATTCATTCTCGATGGCATGCGCGTTGACGTAGATGCCGTCAACGCGCTTTCAACCGCCGACATCGAATCGATAGAAGTATTCAAGGGCAACGAAGCGGCCATTTTTGGCAATAGCGGCGGGGCCATTGCCATTTACACCAAGCGCGCCGACCCCAACTACAAAGGCCCCAATAAAGGCCTGGCCCCCGGCATTGCGACGATAAAGCTGCCCGGCTTCTATCCGGCCCGCGAGTTCTATTCGCCACGCTACAGCTCACTGCTGACCAACCCGCCCGCCGACCCCCGCACCAGCACCCTGTACTGGAACCCCCAGGTGCGCACCAACGCCAAAGGCGAGGCCGAAGTCCACTTCTTCACGGCCGATGGCGGCGGCACCTTCGAAGCCGTGGCCGAAGGGCTGGGCCGCGGCGGCCAACCCGGCCGGGGCAGCAGCACGTTCACCGTGAAGGGGAAATAGCTGTAGCCAGCTACCAAAACAAGCAAGCCCGTTGTGCAATGACATCGTCAGCACAACGGGCTTGCTTGTTTTGGTAGCTGGCTATTATGCTGGCACTTATAAGTTGCGGGCGGCGTTGCGGGCCGCAATTTCGGCTTCAGCCGCGGCGGCGGCTTCATCGCGCAGCTGCCAGGCCGTTTTGCGGCCACCGAGGCGCGACAGAACGATGCCGCCAATGGCCACAACGGCCGCTCCGGCCATTGCAGCCCAGCCTAGCTCCGACACTTCGCGCAATTGCGCCACCCACACCCACACCAACGCCCAGGCAACTACCAGCGGGAACACCAGGTCGCGAAACGCGCGGCTCATCACCAGGCCCAAGCCCACTACCGCGGCAATCAGCCCCAGCGTGAGCGTAACGGAAGCACCGTCGGCCGTTTGCCACCCGAAGGTGCGAATGGCAATGGTGAAGTTGATAACCGCTGCTACCGACAGCCAGCCCAATAGCAGTGAAAACGGCACCCCCACCAGCGCCGGCACAGCACCGGCAAAAATGCGGCGCCGGGTGCGGCCATACGCCACGGCCGTTGCAGCCAGAATCAGCAGCATGATGGCGGCGCTGACACCAATGAGCTCGTTGGCGAAGACCACCACCCAAGCCCCCAGCCCCAGGCTAGCCAACGTAAGCGGCTTGGCCACCGCATCGGGCTGCGAGAGCTGGCGCTGGGCCGGTAGCAGCTGCCATCCGGCATACGCCAGCAAGCTCAGGAAAATCAGCCCCCAAATGCTGAATGCCGGCCCCGCCGGCGTGAGCAGCGTGGGGTATTTGGCCGAAACCACCGCCTGCGTCTGCCCGGCAAAGGGCCGCCACACGGAATAGGCGTTGGTGGCAATAGCGCCCACAATGGCTAGGGCGGTGAGCCAGCGCCAGGCGCGGCCGGCGGCCGAGTGGCGGGGAGTGGCGTAGTGGTCGGGAGCAGTCGCGGTGAGGGGCATGCCAGAAAAAAGCTGTGCTTTCACCTACGTAAGCAGCTGAAAGACGGATGATGCAGCCCGGTACTACGTAAATGCCGCAATACCGGGCCGCAACGTTACACCTTCTCGGCCAAAAACCGCGCAGTGTGGTTGCTATCTTTCAATTTAACCATGTCTTCCGGCGTGCCTTCGAAGAGCAAATGCCCACCGTTGAGGCCGCCCTCGGGGCCGAGGTCGATAATCCAGTCGGCGCACTTGATAATGTCGACGTTGTGCTCGATGATGAGCACCGAGTTGCCCTGCTCGATGAGGGCGTTGAGGGCCCCCAGCAGCTTGGCAATGTCGTGGAAGTGCAGCCCGGTGCTGGGCTCGTCGAAAATGAACAGGATTTTATCTTGTTGAAGCGTAGCGCCTTTGGTGAGAAACGAGGCCAATTTCACGCGCTGGGCCTCGCCGCCGCTCAGCGTGTTGGCCGACTGTCCGAGGCGGATGTAGCCCAGGCCCACGTCCTCCAGCGGCTTGAGGCGCTCGGCCACTTTGGGCTGGCTCTGGAAGAACTGCACGGCGTCGGACACCGTCATTTCCAACACTTCGTCAATGCCCTTGTCCTGAAATTTAATTTCCAGAATATCCTGCTTGAATTTGTGGCCGCCGCAGCCCTCGCAGGTCAGGTAAATGTCGGCCATGAACTGCATCTCGATTTTCACCTGGCCCTCGCCCTGGCACACCTCGCAGCGCCCGCCGTCCACGTTGAACGAGAAGTGCGAGGGCTTGAGACCCCGCGCCTTGGCCAGTGGCTGCTCCGAAAACAGCGTCCGAATCTGGTCGTAGGCCTTCACATAAGTAACGGGGTTCGAGCGCGACGACTTGCCGATGGGGTTCTGGTCCACGAACTCGACGTGCGTCACCTGCCCGTTCACGCCGGTGAGGCGGTCGAACTTGCCGGTGCTTTCGCCCGCGCCGCCGCCCAGCATCTTCATCAGGGCCGGTGCCAGAATGCGCTTGATGAGCGTGGATTTGCCCGAGCCCGATACGCCCGTCACGACGGTCATCACGCCCAGCGGCAGCTTCACGCTCACGTTTTTGAGGTTGTTTTCGCGGGCGCCGGTCAGTTCCAGGGCGTTGCGCCAGGGGCGGCGCACTTTGGGCACCGGCACCTCCATGCGGCCGCTCAGATACTGGCCGGTGTAGGTTTCGGTATCCAGCAACAGCGCGTCCATCGTGCCCTGAAACATCAGGTTGCCGCCGCCGCTGCCGGCCTCGGGGCCGATGTCGATAATCTGGTCGGCAGCTTCCATCATTTTCTCCTCGTGCTCCACCACCACTACCGTATTGCCGAGCTGCTGCAACGAGCGCAGCACGCCAATCAGCTGCTCCGCATCCTTGGGGTGTAGGCCGATGCTGGGCTCATCGAGCACATACATCGAGCCCACCAGCGCCGAGCCCAGCGAGGTGGCCAGCGAAATGCGCTGGCTTTCGCCGCCGCTCAGCGTGTTGCTCAGGCGGTTCAGCGTCAGGTAGCCCAGGCCCACGCGGTTGAGGTAGCCGAGTCGGTTGGTGATTTCCGTAACGAGGCGTTCGGCCACTTTTTGCTCGTGCTCGCTCAGAGTCATGTTCTCGAAGAACTTCAGCGCCTCCGAAATGGGCAGCAGCACAATGTCGGCAATGCTTTTGCCGTCGATGCGCACGTACTGCGCGTCTTTACGCAAGCGGGTGCCGCGGCAGTCGGGGCAGGTGGTGCGGCCCCGGTAGCGGCTTTGCAGCACGCGGTACTGGATTTTGTGGGTCTGCTCGCTCACCCACTTAAAGTAGGAATCGAGGCCCTGGAAGAACTTGTTGCCGGTCCAGAGCAGGCGCTGCTCGGCCTGGCTGAGCTCGTTGTAGGGCCGGTGAATGGGGAAATCGAAGCGGATGCCGTTTTTCAGCAGCGGCTTCAGCCACTCGCCCTGCTTCTCGGTGCGCCAGGGCGCAATCGCGCCTTCGTACACCGTCAGACTCTTGTCCGGAATCACTAAGTCCTCGTCGATACCCAGCACCGAGCCGAAGCCCTCGCAGGTCTGGCAGGCGCCGTAGGGGTTGTTGAAGGAGAAGAAGTTGACGCTGGGCTCCTCGAAGGTCATCCCATCCAGCTCAAACTTGTCGGAGAAGGTCCGCACGTCGTCGCCGTTCAGGTGCACCACGCAGGTGCCGTGGCCCTCGAAAAAGGCGGTTTGCACCGAGTCCGACAGGCGGAATAGCAGGTCTTCATCATCGGGCCGCAGCACGGCGCGGTCAATCATGATGGACACGTCGCCCTTCACCTCGGGCTGCCCCTCCCCTATCAGGTCTTCAATTTGCGAGGTCACACCATCCACCACCACGCGGCTGTAGCCTTTTTGCAGCAGCAAATCCAGCTCCTTACTCATAGGACGCGTGGGGTCGGCGCGGTGCAGCGGGGCCAGAATCATGGCCTTAGTGCCCTCGGGCTGCGCGCCCAGAAAGTCCACCACGTCGGCCACATTATCCTTGCGCACCTGCTCGCCGCTGACGGGCGAATACGTGCGGCCCACCCGCGCAAACAGCAGCTTGAGGTAGTCGTAAATCTCGGTGCTGGTGCCCACCGTCGAGCGGTTGTTCTTGATGCTGACCTTCTGCTCGATGGCAATGGCCGGCGAAATGCCCCGGATGTAGTCGACGTCGGGCTTGTCCATGCGGCCCAGAAACTGGCGGGCGTAGCTGCTCAGGCTTTCCACGTACATGCGCTGGCCTTCCGCATACAAGGTATCGAAGGCGAGGCTCGATTTGCCCGAACCCGAGAGGCCCGTGACGACGATGAACTGGTTGCGCGGCAGGGCCACGCTGAGGTTTTTGAGGTTGTGAACCCGGGCGTTTTTGATGAGGATAAATTCGCGCGGGTCGAGGTTGTCAATGGCGTTGTCGGCGGGGGCCGAAACTTGCAAAGCGTCTTTTTTGGGCATAAACGAACTAACAGCGAAACCGGGCCGGAAGGTTTCGGCGGGGTGGCTGTGGCGGGGCAACGAAGGTACGGCTGGGGCGGGGGGTGAGGCCACATGATAACTACTTGCCGGACGCGACAACTGTATAGTAAGCTGGCTGCTTATGGGCCGCTACTTTGGGGGTCCTTTTTACCGAGACGTCAGCGTTTAGTTGGTTACTCCAATACACCGTGCGGTTCTTAACGGCCCCTCGCATACTACCCATGAAATCCTCTAAGTCGGTAAAATCAACCAATCCTACCTTGAAATCCGATACAGTACCATTATCGCTACTTCGAACATACTTTGTCTTTCGGCAGTCAAAGAGCGGGCAATAAAAAACGAGTGTTCTGCCAACCGGAATAACGATTTCAGTAAACGTGTTTTTCTCACAAATCTCATTAGCACTAGGGAGAAACCCACCTGTATATGTCCAGCATGCGGTCCAGCTGCAGCTCATTGTAAGAATCTTCCGGTCGTGATTGGTCTTGTTCCGAACAACCAGCTTGGCATACAGAACGAGTTGCGGCTTTCCAATCCCATTTTTAGGAGCTTGGTAACGATGGCTGAGAATCTCCGCCGTCACCACCAAGTCTTCCGGCGCGGTTTTCTCCGGCGCTTGCGCCACGGTGCGCAGCGCCAGCAGCAGGCAGGTCAGCAGGAGCAGTGCGGTTGTTTTCATAGCGGCTAAAGTTAGGTGCTGGCACTTATTGCCCGAGCAGTGTCGGCGGGGTTTATGAGAACGAGGTAGAGACGCAACATCTTGCGTCTCGTCGTTGAACGGCCCGGACTGGTATCGTCGAACGATTTCGTTCAACGCGGAGACGCGAAGTGTCGCGTCTCTACATCGTTTCCGAAATCTACTCGCCTCGTGCAGTAGCTTCGCTTAGCTGTATCCGCTTTCCGCTATGCCCACCTTTCCTCGCCTGCTCCTCGCCACTCTCCTCACTGCCACCGCCGCCCACGCCCAGACGGCCCCGCGCCCCAGCCTCAGCGGCGACTGGAGCGGCGAAGTAGCCACCCTGGAGCTCGTGTTTCACCTCACCGACCCAGCCGGTGGGCCGCGCATGGCCAAGCTGGACATTGCCGCGCAGAACGTGTCCGGTTTGCTGGTCGATTTTCAGGCACCCGGCGACAGCGTATATCTGCGCCTGAACAAGCCCGTTACGGCCCGCTTTGCCGGCCGCCGCTCGGCCGATGGACGCCAACTAAAGGGCGAGTGGCAGCAGGGGCTGCGGGCCTTCCCGCTCACCCTCACGCGGGCCGGCGCGGGTGAAACCATTGGGCCAAAGCGGCCGCAGACGCCGCATGCGCCGCTGCCGTACCAGTCGGCCGACGTGACGTTCCGCAACGAAAAGGCCGGCATCAGCCTGGCCGGCACCTACACCATGCCGGCCGACATGGGCCCGTTTCCGGCCGTGGTGCTGCTCACCGGCTCGGGACCCGAAGACCGCAACGAAACCTATCAGGGCCACCAGCCCTTCGCCGTGCTCGCCGACTACCTCACCCGCCAGGGCATTGCCGTGCTACGCTTCGACGACCGCGGCGTGGGCCAGAGCGGCGGCACGCTGAAAGGCACCACCAGCGCCGACTACGCCACCGACGCCCAGGCGGCCCTGGTCTGGCTGCGCGCCCAGCCCGGCATCCGCAAAAATCAGGTGGGCCTGATTGGCCACAGCCAGGGCGGCACCGCAGCCATTGAGGCGGCCGGCCAGCCCAATGGGCCCAATTTCCTGGTGCTGCTGGCCGCCCCCGCCTTGCCCGGCGACGAGCTGATTGTGCAGCAGTCGGTGGCCCTGGCCCGCTTGCAAACCACCGACCCTGCCCAGCTGGCCAGCACCGAAAAGACGCAGCGCGCCATGACCCAGATTATTCAGAAAACGCCCGACGACGCGCAGGCGCAATCGGCGCTGCTGCTCTACTATTCGGCCATCAGCCCGCAGCTGGCGGCCCAGGTGAAGCCCCAGCTGCTGCTGCTCACCACGCCCGACTACCGCCACCTGCTGGCCGACCGCCCGGCCCAAACCCTGGCCAAAGTGCATTGCCCGGTGCTGGCCCTGGGTGGCAGCAAAGACGTGCAGGTGCCCACCACCCCCAACCTGGCCGCCGCTGCCGCCGGCCTCAAAGCCGCCGGCAACCGCGACGTGACCACGCAGGTGCTGCCCGGCCTCAACCACCTGCTGCAACCCGCCGCCACCGCCGCCCCGGCTGAATACGCGACCATCGAGGAAACTTTCGCGCCGGCCGCACTGCAGGCCATCGCCGACTGGCTGACGAAGCACACGCCGCGCTGATACTGGCCGGCGGACTTGCCGCTGCCAGCCGGGCCAGCGGGCCCAGACCGTTGAAAAATCGGGCTGGGCACGGCCGGATAATTGCGTTGGCCCAGATTGAGGATTCGAAACATCTGTTGTATTTTTCACCTTCCAAACGCTTCCTACCGCCCTCAATTGCGCCAGAAAACAGGCTGATTCCATGATTCGATTTATACTTAGCGCACTCCTTCTACTCAGCTCTTTCCTATCTACCGCGGCCTTTGTGGCCACCGACCCCACAACTCCGGAGCCGCTCAACGGCCAGTGGCGCGGCCCGCTGAAGCTGCTCGGTGGCGAGATTACCCTCGTCATTACCATTGTGCCGCTCACCAACGGCACCTACTACGCCGCCCTCGACGCCCCGCAGCAGCGCATCAGCCGCATGCCGGTCGAGGTGGAGTTGAAGGGCGACAACCTGACCCTGCGCATCGAGCAGGCCGGCAGCAGCTTCGTGGGCAAGGTGCTCGACGGCGGGGCCACCTTCCAGGGCACCTGGAAACAGCCCGGCGTGACGGCCCCTATGACGCTGAAGCGCGCCATTGCTTCGGCCGTGGCTGCCACCAAGTTCAAGGCCGCGCCCCCGTACCGCGTGCACGACGTCACGTTCACTAACCCCGTGACCAAGCAAAAGCTGGCGGGCACGGTGACGACGCCGGCCGGCGAAGGGCCCTTTGCCGCCGCCGTGCTGCTCTCCGACTCGGGCCCGCAGGGCCG
>NZ_BAAGZM010000164.1:0-7752 GCF_054778495.1 Hymenobacter agri | reverse complement strand
TGCGGACCGGCGCCGAGCTTGCCAGCGGTGAGCACCACGGCCACTTCGCGGCCCATCATGTCGAGCACGCGCACGGTGGCGGTGGTGGCAGTTTTCACGTCGAAGCCCAGGGTGGCGGCGCCCTGCGCGGGGTTGGGCGATACCGTTAGGGCCTGCAGCGGGGCGTTCACCACTTCGCGGTTGGCGAGGGTCTGGCCGGCTACGTTGTAGCAGGTAATCTGGGGGTTGAAGTTGGTCCAGCCGGTAGCCCAGTTGGTGCTGCCGAAGGCGCCGCGGTAGGTCACTACGTCGAAGGTGCCGTTCACGCCCTGGCCGGCGCTGGTGAGCTTGGCGCTGGTGAAGGCCGCGCCGGTGTTCAGCAGCGAGCCGGCGGGCAGGTTGAAGGCGGGGGCGCAGCTTTTGTTGGCAGCCGAGCACACGCCTTCAAACAGGAAGTTGTCGGCGTTCAGGCCCAGGCCGGCCACCGTGCGGGTGGTGTCGTTGGCGTTGCTGCTCACGAAGGCGTTGATGCTGAAGCCCGCCGTATTGCCGCTGTTGGTGGTGATGCGGCCGGCGCGGCCGGGGTTGGCGTGGCCCGCCAGCACGTTGTTCTGAAACTGCAGGGTGTTGCCGGCGGCATTGGCCGTGGTCAGGTTGGTCGAGTTGCTGTTCAGCACCAAGCCATAGGGGCGGTTGGCAAACACCGTGTTGAAAATGCTCTCGGCCGAGTTGCGGCGGATGAGGGCCCCGGCAGCGCTGGTAAACGGCGTGGCGTAGGTGGTTTGGGTGGGCATGAGCACGGTCATGTTCGAGAACACGGCCGAAGTCTGGGGCGTGTTGGCGGTGCCGGTGGCGTCGTTGTCGCTCTCGAAACCGTTCGAGACGCCGCCCGAGGCGAAGTCGCCGCGCTGGGGGTTGCGAATGGCCAGGCCGTACTGCACGCGGCCCGAGAAGCCGTTGTCGGTGTCGAAATCGTCGTCGGTACCGGCCAGGGCAATGAGGTATTTGGCATTCACGGTACCGCCAAACCACTCGAACGAGTCGTCGCCCGAGCCCGTCACCTGAATGTGGTCGATGGTGGTGCCGGCGCCCACGCCACCCAGCGTCAGGCCGTTGATTTCGTTGTCGGGCAGGAAGGCCACGCCGGGGTACTCGATGCGCACGTACTGCATCACGCCCGAGTTGTCGAGCGGGTCGGTGCCGCCGAAGGTGCCTACTACGCCGCCCTCGATGGTGGGCGTGCCGGGTAGGTTCTGCGGGGCACGGCCCAGCAGAATGATGCCGCCCCAGTCGCCCGGCGCGCGCGAGCTGGCCGGCTGGTTCGAGGTAAACACGATGGGCTGCGAGGCCGTGCCCGCCGCGTTGATTTTGGCACCCTGACGGATGATGAGCGTGCCCTTGTTGCCCAGGTCGCCCTTGATGATGGTGCCCGGCTCGATGGTCAGCGTGGCGCCATTATCAACGTACACGAAGCCGTTCAGCAGGTAGATGTTGTTGCGCGTCCAGGTGGTGTTGGTGGTGATGGTCTGGGCGGCTACCGTCACCACGTTCGAGGCCGTGGTGGGGCAGGCCGTCTGGGCCTGGGCGGCCAGGGGCAGCGCGAGCGAGGCGAAGGCCAGCAGGGCCGGGAGTACAAGTTTTTTCATGGCGAAAGAGCGGAATTGAAACGGGTTTGGAAGCAGTCTGGAAGCGCTTTGGCAACGCTGGTGCAAAGGTCCCGGCCACATTGCGGCGACACCACAAAATCACGTTACTATTTCAGCAACAATGCGTTACCAATATGTTATTCAACCCAAGGAAGCCCGTCTAGAAGCGGTAGGTCACGCCCAGCGTCGAGTACACGCCGCGGCGGTAGCTGGCGAAGGCCTTGCCGTCTTCGGTGCCGTTGATGCGGCCGTTGCGGTCGAAGTCGTAGTACTGGCGCACCTGCTGGTTGAGCAGGTTCTGCACCCCGGCGCGCACCTCCACGTGGCTGCCGATGCCCTTGGTCACGGCCAGGTCGACGACGTGGCGGGGCAGCTCGATGATGGACGGGTTCTGGAACAGGTCGCCGGCGAAGGTGATGCGCGGCCCAATCACGTTGTACTGTGCCGACACCTGCCACTTGGCGTCGGTGTCCTGGTAAAACAGGCCCAGGTTCACCACGTAGGGCGACTGCCCCTGCAGCGGGCGGGGCGGCAGGGCAAACTTCTGGTTCTTGGGGTCGTTCTGGTCTAGCTCGACCCGGCTGTAGATGAGTGAGCCGTTAAAAATCAGCGAGAAGCGTTGCAGGAAAGCGCTTTCCGACAACCCGGCCAGCGACTTGCGCACTTCCACCTCGGTACCCACATCGTAGGCCTGCCTGGCGTTCTGGTAGCCCAGGTACAGCCCGCCGCTCGACACCGAAGTAGTAGTTTGCTCGATGGCGTTGGTGAAGTACTTGTAGAATACGCCCACCGAAATCAGCTCCGAGCGGGTGGGGTAGAATTCGTAGCGCAGGTCGGCGTTGTAGATTTTGGCCGTCACCAGGTCCTTGTTGCCGGTCACGAACAGGTTGTTGTTCACGTCGTAGTATGTGTACTCGGCCACTTCCCGGAACTCGGGGCGGTTCAGCGACACGCTGCCGCCGGCGCGTAGCAGGCTGCGGTCGTTGAAGTTGTAGGTGGCATTGAACGAAGGCAGCACGAAGGTGCGCTCCTCCAGGTAGGGCGTCACCTCGGGGTCGCCCGATTCGAGGCGCTTGCGGTTGTATTCTATGCGCACTCCGCCCGAAATGTTAAACTGGTCGGAGAAGGGAATCACCGTGCCCACGTAGCCGGCTACCAGGCGGTTGGTGCCGGTGTAGCGGTCCTGCGGATTGGTGGCTTCGCGCAGCGTGAGGCCGGTCACGGGGTCGAGGTTGGCAGGGCTGAAGATGGTGCTCAGCGGCTGCTGCCGGATGCTGTTGTCGAAGCGCGGCCCGGCCGGCACGTAGTTGAAGAAGCGGCTGCTGTAGTCGCGGCTCTTTTCTTCGGCATAAAAGCCCACGCGCAGCTTCACCTGGTTGGCGCTCAGCGTATCGCGCCGGTTGTTGAAGCGCTGCTCCACCTGGCCGCTGGCCATGTAAGTGTTTTCCTTCAGCGTCGAGAAAAACCGCGAGTCGGCGTTCACCACGCCCGAGTTCAGCACCACTTCGTAGGGCGCCGGGTTGGCATCGGCCGCCTGGCCGCGCAGCAGCGGTCGGGTCTGCTGGTTCAGGCGGTAGTCGGGCTCGTCGCGGTTCACGTAGTTGTAGCCGGCGGCCCAGGTGAGGGCCGTGTGGCGGGCGGGGCCTACCTCGTGCGAGCCGCCCAGCTGGCCCGAATAGATGCTGCGGCTCTGGTAGTGCAGCACGTAGTCGTTGCGCTCCAGCTCGTTATCGATGTCCTGCAGGCGGCGGTTCACCACCTCGTCGGTGCCGTACTGGTTGAAGAAGTTGCGAAACTCCAGGCGGTGGTGGTCGTTCAGACGCACTTGGTAGTTGTGAATGACGCCCAGCCGCACGGCCGAGAGGCTGCGCGTGTCCACGTAGTTCTGCACCAGCGAGGGCTCGGCGCGCTGCCCGGGCGCTTTGGTGCTTTCCAGCTTGTAGTCGTAGGTGTAGCGCTGGCGCTTCGAGTCGTACTGCTCCTGGGTGTTGGAGTAGGAAATCGAGGTCACATTACTCACATACACGCGGCCAATCTCAAACTTGCGGTTCAAACCCAGCGACAGGCGCAGGTCGGGCCGCGACATCACCACGCGCGGCAGAAACTCGTTGCGGTAGTCGCCGCTCTGGCGCAGGCTGGTCAGGTTCGCGCCGGTCAGCGACTCGTTGCGGCTCAGGCCAGCCAGCTGGCCAGGCAGGGCGCGCTGGCCGTTATCGAACCCCAGAAAATCCGTCGAACTGTGGTCCGACTGCAGAAAGCCGCCCTGGAATGTATTCGTCGAACGGTTCCAGCCCGACACCGTGAGGCTGGTGCTGTTTTCCAGCACCGAGTTCTTGGTGTACACCTTCACCACGCCGCCGCCAAACTCGCCCGGCAGCTCCGGTGCGCCGCTCTTGAAAATCAGCACCCGGTCAATCACCGAGCTGGGAAGAATATCGAACGAGAACGAGCGGGTATCCACTTCGGCCGAGGGCGTGAGGGCGTCGTTCAGCAGCACCGTGTTGTACCGCTCGGCCAGCCCGCGAATCACAATGAAGTTGTTGTTCTGCACCGTCACGCCCGGAATGCGCTTCACCACTTCGGCCGCGTCGCGGTCCAGGGTTTTCACAATCTGGTCGTTGCTCATGCCGCTCACCACCACCTCGCTCTTTTTCAGGTCTTGAATCAGGGCTACCTCGGTACCGGTCTGCTTCACGCCGGTCACGGTTACTTCGGTCAGGCTGGTGGCGCTTTCCTCCATCACGCCGTTCAGCGTGGTGGTTTCGCCGCTTTTGATAACGATGCCCGCGAAGGCGAGCGGCTTGTAGCCCACGTAAGTCATCGTGATGCTGTATGTACCCGGAGCCAGCGGCAGGGTGTAAGTACCGTCCACGTTCACGGGCGCGGCCGTGGTGCTGCCCGTCACGAGCACCGTGGCCCCGATGACACCCTCACTGGTCTTCTTATCCAGCACTTTGCCCACCAGCGTACCCGGCTGGGCGGCGGCCAACGTACTCAGCCACAACAGTAAAAACCCCAATAAATAGCAACGCTTCATAGCATGTCGATTTGATGAAGCAAAGCTACCGGCGGCCCATTATGGCAAGTTGGTGAGCGAGTTACGCTATTGTTACTCGCCGTTTCTTCACACCGGAACGTGTACCCCGAAGCTTCGCTTCGGCTCGTGGAGCGCCCCCAGGCGGACCGAAGCCAGCGCTTCAGGACACACGTTCCATCATTCCTACCGTTGCCCGGCATCTGCCGTTCTTTGCACCCGCACAGAACACACCTCCCCCGCTATGCTTATTTCCATGACCGGCTTCGGCCAAGCCCACCGCGAAACCGATACCTATGCCGCCACCGTCGAGCTGCGCTCCGTCAATTCCAAAACCATGGACCTGACCCTGCGCCTGCCGCGCTTCCTGATGCCGCACGAACTCGAAATCCGCAACACCGTCACCAAAGCCCTGTTGCGCGGCAAAGTCAACCTCAACCTCGATTTCGTGCGGCCCGCCGCCGCCCGCGCCGCCACCACGCTCAATAAGGAAGCCCTAGTGGCCGCCTTCCACGAACTGCAAGCCGTGGCCAACAGCCTCGGAATCAAGCCCGGCGAAGAAACCCTACTGGCGGCCCTGCGCCTGCCCGGCGTCATCCCCAGCGCCACCGAGCTGCGCGAGGCCGAGCCCGCCGCCGAAGAAATTGCCTGGGCCGAGCTGCAGCCGTTGCTGCTGGAGGCGCTGGCCGCCATGCAGCAGTTCCGCCACGACGAAGGCCGCACCCTCACCACCGAGATTCTGGGCTACGTGGGCAGCAGCCGCCAGCTGCTGGCCGCCGTGGAGGAGCACGACCCCGCCCGCATCGAGCACGTGCGCCAGCGCCTGGCTGGGCACCTGGCCGAGCTTACCAGCCACGAGCACTTCAACGCTACCCGCTTTGAACAGGAGGTGTTATACTATATCGAGAAACTCGACATTGCCGAAGAAAAGGTGCGCTTAGCGGCCCACTTAGCCTATTTCGAACAGGCCGTGCAGCAGCCCGATGAGGCCGTAGGCAAGAAGCTGGGCTTTCTGGCCCAGGAAATCGGGCGCGAAATCAACACCATTGGCTCCAAAGCCAACGATGCGACCGTGCAGCATCTGGTAGTTGGTATGAAAGAAGAGCTTGAAAAAATCAAGGAGCAGCTTAATAACATCCTGTAGCCGACGGCGTCAAACGTTAACTTTTGGTTTCGTTCGCCGTGAATTTTTAGGCGTTCATCGAAAAGCAATTTTATAAAATTGAATTAAACCAATAAAAGCAGTTACAAAACAAGCTTCCCCCCAGGTATAATCTGGCCAAAACCAACTTTCGACACGCTTTAGCGCTATTAGCCAAATAGCCGATTATTAAGCCATTATTAGGCAGCAAACGTATGCTCTTTTGGCCAGGGAAAAATAATTCGCAATATTTGTAACCGGAAAGTTGGATTATTGAATATTGTATCTAACTTGGCTATCCGAAAACAGCTTACTACCCCAACCCCTTATCCTTAATCGTATGAAATCTACACTACTACTTTGCATTCTGGGCATAATTTTAACGGCTGCCAAGCCGCTGTCCGAAATTGAGCTGGTGAAGAAGCGCGTACTCAGCGAGCGGGTGGAAATCCTGATTCCCAAGGGTTTCGAAGTAATGACGGAGCAACAGATGGACTTCGCCTACGCCAAGGCGCAGAGCCGGCCCAGCGTGATTTTCACCAATAACAACCTCATCAGCCTGGCCTTCAACTACAGCGACAACGACGCCGACCAGGACATGGTAGACGTGTACGCCGCGTCGTTCGGCAAGACTTACCACAAGCAATACAAAGACGCTACCTGGTTTGGCGATGGTGTGAAAAACATCAACAACCGCAAGGTGGGCTACCTCGAATTCATGAAGCCCGAAATGGGCCACGAAGTGTATACGCTGGTGTTCTTCACCGACGTGGAAGGCAAGCTGATGATTTGCACCTTCAACTGCGCCGACCGCCAGAAGCCCGAGTGGGAGCCCATTGCCAAGCAAATCATGCTCTCGCTGAAAGCCAAAGGCTAAGCAACCGCAACTACTGATACCGTAAAGCGGCAGTCGAACCTGGTTCGGCTGCCGCTTTTTTTGTGTCGTCTAATGAATACTCCGAAATTCTATTTCGGCCCGATAGAACGGCTTCATTACAAACCGTTATGGCGGGCCGAAATGAAATTTTGGGGTACTCGCTATTTCTGCGCCGGGGCCGCGCCCAGCTCATTCAGGAAGTCGCGCACTAGGCCGTAAGCACCGTTGAAACCGACCAGCGACAAGGCTTTGGGCTGGTCGTTCACATCGTGGTAGGCGGTGCTGCCGCCGCGGGTATAGAGAAAAAATGCGGGCACACCGGCTTCGGAAAAAGGAAAATGGTCGGAGTTGGCGGCCTTGCCGCGCGCAGCCAGCGCGGGCAGGTAGTGGTGCGCGTCGTTGAGGGCGGTGAGGCGCTGATAAGCAGGCTCGAATACGCGACCGTTGACGACGGTGGCGCCTTTCTCGCCAGTGCCGAGCAGGTCCAAATTCATCAGAAACCTGATGCGCCGGAGCGGCACGAGCGGGTGTTTCACGAAGTATTCGGAGCCGACCAGGCCGGCTTCTTCGGCCCCGAAGAGCAGGAAGACCACCGAGTAGGCGGGGCGGTTTTCGGGCTTGGCGTAGTGGGCAGCCAGCTCCAGCAGCAGGGCCACGCCGCTGGCATTGTCGTTGGCACCGGGGAAGTACACGTGCGGGCCCATCATGCCGAGGTGGTCGTAATGGGCCGACACCACAAGGAACGAGTCGGGCCGGGCGGTGCCGCGCACCACGGCGGCCAAGTTCTGGGTGGGGTAGTTGCGCTGCAGTTGGGCGCCCACGCGCACGGTGGCCCACACGGTGCGGCCTTTGGGGGCATTGGTAGCCGTGTCGCCGAAAATGGCCTTATCGAGCCACAGTGGCACCTTGCTGGCCAGCACCTCCACGCGGGGCTGGGGCGCCTGCTCGGCGGCGATAGAAGCCGTTAATTTGGGCACTACGGTAATCCAGGCGGCGGCGGTATTCAGGCGCTCGCGCAGGGCCGGGAACTGGGCGAGGCGGGCCGCATCGGCGGTGCGGAGCAGCAGCACACGCT
>NZ_BAAGZM010000163.1:0-7781 GCF_054778495.1 Hymenobacter agri | reverse complement strand
GCGAGGCCGCCTGGCGCGCCATTCAGGCCCGCCGCCTCCAGGATGCCGAGGCGCTCGATGCGCTGTTCACCGAGCTGGTGGGCCTGCGCACGCAGGTGGCCCTGAACGCGGGCTTCGCCAATTTCCGCGACTACATGTTTGCCGCGCTGGGCCGCTTCGACTACACGCCGCAGGACTGCTTCAACTTTCACGCTGCCATCCGCGAAACGGTGGTGCCGCTGATTGACGGCTTCGACCTGGAGCGCCGGCAGGACCTGAACCTGCCCGCCCTGCGCCCCTGGGACCTCGACGTGGACCCTAGCGGCCAACCGCCGCTGCGCCCCTTCGGCACCGGCGACGAGCTGCTCGAAAAAACCATCACCGTCTTCCAGAACCTCGACCCCTACCTCGGCGACTGCCTGCGCACCATGCGCCAGATGGGCCACCTCGACCTCGAAAGCCGCAAGGGCAAAGCCCCCGGTGGCTACAACTACCCGCTCGACGAAACCGGCGTGCCCTTCATTTTCATGAACGCCACCAGCTCGCTGCGCGACGTAGTGACCATGCTGCACGAGGGCGGCCACGCCGTGCACAGCTTCCTCACCCGCGGCCTGCCGCTGGGGGCCGACAAGCATCCGCCGTCCGAAGTGGCCGAGCTGGCCAGCATGAGCATGGAGCTGATGAGCATGGACCAGTGGAACGTATTTTTCCCGAACCCCGACGACCTGCGCCGGGCCAAGAAAACCCATCTCGAAAGTGTGCTCGAAACCTTCCCGTGGGTGGCTACCATCGACAAGTTTCAGCACTGGGTGTACGAAAACCCACTACACACGAATGAGCAGCGCCACCAGCGCTGGGTGCAGATTTTCGACGAGTTCAACCAGCGCACCGTAGATTGGACCGGCCTCGAAGCCTTCAAGCCCTACCTGTGGCAGAAGCAGCTGCACCTCTACGAAGTGCCGTTCTACTACATCGAGTACGCCATGGCGCAGCTCGGGGCCATTGCCGTGTGGCGCAACTTCCGCCAGAACCCCGCCCAGGGCCTGGCCGCTTATAAGCGCGCCCTCTCGCTGGGCTACACCGCGCCCATCGGCCAGATTTACGCCGCCGCCGGCATCCGCTTCGATTTCAGCACCGACTACCTGCGTACCCTCGCCGACTTCGTACGCGCCGAGATGGAAGCGCTGTAGGCTGAGAGTATAGCTAAATAGAAACGCCGGTCATCCTGAGCGCAGCGAAGGACCTTGTTACGTTGAAACGGTTTGTTCTGACGCAATAGGGTTCTTCGCTCCGCTCGGGATGACCGGCGTTTCTGTTTAGCTCTTGCGCGATTACTGTTTCACCACAATGGTGAACAGCGGCAGGGGCTTGAGGCTGGCATACTTGCCACCGAGCGACTGCAACTCGGCTTGGTGTAACTCTAAGTAGTTGTTGTAGCGCTTGGCCGCATCGTCGTACTGCACCCGGAAGCCCACCACGCCGGCGTCGAGCTGTTGAATGCCTTCAACAAAATTGCGGGCGTTTTCAGTGGGGGCGCCGCCGTTGGGGGCGGCCATGGGGTAAAGGGCATTCAGCAGCGAGTCCTGAGCCGTGTCGTACTGGTCAATCAGAGCCGAGTTATTCATCGTAGCCTGGTCGTAGCGCAGGGTTTTGAGACGGGCGTTGGCGCGCTCGAAGTCCTTAATCTGGTCTTCGGTGCGACCGGGTTGGCCGCGTAGCTCGCGCAATAGCAGGCGCGTGATGGCCAGCTTCTGGTCGTCACTTTCCATCATGTTGCGCCATTTCACATCTACCGAATCGCGCAGAATGTCGAGTTGGGCTTTAGCGGCTGCGGCCGAAGCCGGGTTCACGGCTACGGTTTTAGCGCCGTCGCGCTTGCACGAGGCGGCCATGCCCAGCAGCAAAATCAAGCCTAGACTGGCTTTTTTCAGCGAAGAGGAGAAGGGAGAAGCGAACATAAAAATCGAAAAATGGGGCTGCGGTAGCGGGCAAAGCTACACCGGCTTGAACTGCTCGAACAACTGGCGGCAGTCGTGACAATAATGCACGGCCCGGCACAGCGTAGCCCCAAACGGCGTCCGTAGCTCCGTATTGTGCCCGTGGCAGTTGGGGCACTCGGCGTATTCCAGAAAATCGAGGTCGAACACCACGTTGCCCAGCACCGGCGGCGGCGACAGCTTGTGCTGCCGCAGCGCCGCCCGCCCGGCGTCCGAAATCATGTCCGACGACCACGCCTCGCGCAGGCTGATATCGACGTGCACGTCGGCCAGGCCGTGCGCGCGCAGCGTCCGCTCCACATCGCGCTTCATGTAGTCCATGGCCGGGCAGCCGGCAAACGTAGGCGTGAGGTGCACCGACACGGCCCCGCTGACTTCGTCAATCTCCACGCCGCGCACCACGCCCAAATCCACCAGCGAAATTGTGGGGATTTCGGGGTCCTTCACGGCTTGCAGCCAATCGAGGATTTGGGCTTGGGTTGGGAAATCAGACATGCAACTGAAAGTAGGGGCGGAGCTTGCCCCCGCCCTTCGTTAAGCGAAATTGGTTGAACAACGTGCCCGCTCAGGCGGGGGCGAGCCCCGCCCCTACAGCAACTACAATCCTACCAATCCGCCGTGGGGTCGAGGCGGAATACTTCGGCCATCTCATCCAGCAGCGGCTGCAGGTGCTCGGTATGCTGGCCGTGGCGGCCACCCAAAACCGGCGCAACAACTGTTAAATCCGGCAGCGTCAGCGCGGTCTGTCCCAGTACTTTCGTGATGCTTTCGAGCCAGCGGCTCTGCAATGCATCTTCGCCAATAAACAGGCCGGAACTGATGATTTCCGCTTCCGCATCAGTCTTCTCAAAGATGCCCAGCGCGTAGGGCAGCGTGAAATTCAATGCGGCCTGCATACGCTCAATGGCTTCGTCGGTGGCGGTACCGAGGCGCTTCATCCAAGTGTTGGCATGTAGCGCGTGATATTTCAACTCGCCGCGCAGCTTGCGGGCTACCTGGGCCAGCGGCTCGTAGCTGCTCTCGGCCAAAGCCTGAAAGCGCAGCAGCTCGGCGTGGTCGAACAGGAAGTGGCGCGTGAGGCTGAAATCGTACTCGCCAATGGGTAGCTCCACCAGCTGGCAGCAGTGGAATTGCGGCGCGTTGCGGGTGAAGGCTACCGTGTCGGGCTCAGCTTCGCCTAGCTCGTGCAACAGGCCGTAGAGCTGCAGCGAGTGGCCCAGCTTGTCCTGCGCCATGCTCGAAAAGGCAATGTCCTCTTCCAGAATCGGCCCCAGGCCGTTCCATTCCGAGTTGCGGTGGCCGAGGATGAGCTGGTCGTCGGCGAGGCGGTATAGCAGGTCGAGTTTCGGGTCCATGAGTTAGGCTTGCGGGTTTTCGGCCTTGAATTTTTCGATGCGGTCCTGCACCTTGTAGGCGATGGCGTCGCGGTATTTTTTGTCGGTAGTGGTGGCCCAGATGTCACGGTCGTCGTCGTCCGAGTGCAGCACATCGGCCGAGCGCACGGCCCACACGTTCACTACCGGCCGCTGCTCACCGAATACCGCCTTAGCCACCTGCAACGCCTCGGCGGGCGAGGCGGCGCGCACCTTGCCCACGTGCTGGTGGGCCTTGCCGCGCTTCTTCAGGTGGAAGATGTCGTAGTCTTCCTCGCCGGCCGCGTACGCTGCTTCCTGCTCCACCGATTCATCGACCGGCGCGGGCGCGGCGATGCGGAGCAGCAGCGGCAGCGTGTCGTAGGCCGACTCGGTGTCGCCTACGTATTCCGTCACGGTAATGGCCGCGGTGGGCACCACCCAAAGCCCTGAGCACGTGAAACGCCGGCTGTACTGCTCCTTAGCGAATAAAAACGCCAAGTCCGGCTCCGGCGCGTGCACCGGGCCCACGTACACAAACGGCGCGCCCTCTTTTTTCTGATGAAAAGCTTCGTAAGTCTCAAACTGGTCGAGGGCCGGTTTGGCCGCAGCCGGGGCGGTTTCGGGCAAGCCTAGGCGGTTCATGCGCGGGTCGAGGGAATGTATCATCGCGAATAATAAAAGCACGTCATGCTGAACTTGTCGAAGCATCTCTACCGTGCAACTAATCAATTTCAGTATTGCGGGATAGATGCTTCGACAAGCTCAGCATGACCGTCAATTAAGCAAGTGGGCGAACGTACTGGCGCTCAGTTTTGCCGGCGCTGAGGGCGCGGCGCACCCAGGCGCCGTTTTCTTCGGCGGCGCGGCGCACGGCCAGGCGCTCGGCGTTGCAGGGGCCGTCGCCGTTAATCACGCGCTTGAAGTCTTCCCAGTCGGGCTCAGTGAACTCCCACTGGCCGGTTTCCTCGTTTTTGCGCAGGTTGGGGTCGGGTAGGGTAAGGCCAATTTCCCAGATTTTCGGCACGTACATGTCGAGGAACTGGTTACGGCACTCGTCGTTGCTGGCCATTTTTACTTTCCAGCGCATCAGAATTTCGGTGTGCACGCTCATTTTGTCCGAAGGGCCGAAGAAGGTCATGATGGCCGGCCACCAACGGTTCAGGGCTTCCTGCATCATTTTGCGCTGCACGGGTGTGCCAGTGGCCATGTGCACCACGGCGTCGTGCCCGTACTTCAGGTGGAAGGCCTCCTCGGCGCAAATCCGGTCGAGAGCGCGGCAGTAGGGGCCGTAGCTTCCTTTGGCGTTGGCGAGCTGGTTCACGATGGCGCCCGCGTCAATCAGCCACGAAATCACGTTCGAGTCGGCCCAGGTGGGCGTGGGGTAGTTGAAAACGTTAGAGTATTTGCTCTTGCCGTTGATGAGGTCGACCAGCATCTGCTCGCGGGTTTTGCCCAGCGTTTCGGCAGCCGAATACAGCAGCTGCGCGTGGCCCACTTCATCCTGCACCTTGGCCATCTGGGCCATTTTGCGGCGGAAGCCGGGTGCCCGGGTAATCCAGGTGCCCTCGGGCAGCGAGCCGATGATTTCGGAGTGCGCGTGCTGCTCAATCATGCGGGTGAGCTGCTTGCGGTAGAGGGCCGGCATCCAGTCGCCAGGCTCAATTTTCTCGCCCCGGGCAATGCGGGCCTCAAACTCGGCCAGCAAAATGGGGTCTTCGTTTTCCAGGCCGGTGGTGGCGGTGCTGGGCAGGTCGTGGGTGCTGGCGGAACCGTACATTGTTAATGAGGATTAAGAATGAGGAATGGACAAGTAAAACACTGGAATGAGAAAGGGAGAAGCAGAATTGCTTCGTTCCTGTTTTAATGACTTCTCATTCCGTTGAGCAGCTGCTCAGCGAGGCGATGTGCAATTTCATCGGGACTGAGCTTGCCCTCCGAACGATACCAGCTGGGCAGCCAGTTCAGGCTGGCCAGCAGGGTGAGGGCAGCAAAGGCGGCATCGGGCGCGTGTAGCTCGCCGGTGGCAAGGCCTTGGGCGATAAGCGAGCGAAAGCCCGCTTCGTACCGGTCGCGCAGGGCCAGAAACTCGGTGCGGGCCGGCTCGCTCAGGTGGCGCCATTCGTGCAGAAACACGGCCGAGGCTGCGCTGTCCTGCGTCAGCACCCGCACGTGAGCCTCAATGGCCAGCCGCAACTGCGTGGCTACGGGCAGGGCCGCGTCGGCCGTGGCATCATCAAAGCCCGCAAAAAATGCCTCGGCAAGGCCAAAGCACACGCGGTGCAGAATTTCTTCTTTTGACTTGATGTGCGAGTACAGGCTACCCGCCTCCAGGCCCAGGGCAGTAGCCAGCTCGCGCATGCTGGTGGCCGCGTAGCCGCGCGCCCGAAACAGGGCCGTGGCCGTATGGTCGATTTGCGCCTTGCGCGAGCGGGTGGGAGCAGTAGGAGTCATGGAGCGCAGCAAAGATATGCTTGCTAACGCTCGTTAGCAATAGAAAGTTGCGGGCTTAAATAGAAAGTTGCGGGCTTAAGTGCAATTTACGCGTGCTATTGAAACGTTTGCACCGCAGGCAGATGGAAGAGTGCAACGGAACCCGCGCGGCCGCGTATCTTTGCTCTGCATCGACTTTTCCTAGCTAAAAAAATCATGAAAAAGCATTACATGTTGCTCTCGGCCGCTCTGTTGGTTGCCGGCGCTGCTCATGCCCAGGGCACTGAGTTGTTTTTCTCCGAGTATGACGAAGGAGCGCACCAATCGGGCGTGGTGTATGGCGGTGCCACTGCGCCTTCGACCGGCAGCGAGCGGGCCATCGAAATCTTTAACCCGACCACCAGCACGGTGAACCTGGCCCCGTATTCGGTGCGTCGCTATTCCAACGGCTCGGCTACTCCGACGGAAGAAGAGAAGCTGTTCCGCAGCAACGCCACCCAGCAGGCCGTAGGCAGCAATACCTTGACCCGCGGCACTGCTTTCGTGCTGGCCAGCGGCGAAGCCACGCTGCCGGCTATCCGCAACGCCGCCAACCAATTCAGCCTGGGCCACGCTCCGCTGACGCCCGGCCCGTCGTACCCCACCCTCATCAGCGGCGGAGGCACTATTTATTTCAACGGCAACGACGCCATGGCACTGGTGCGCTATCCCAGCGGCACTGCTGGTACCGGCAACGGCGTTATCATCGACGTGATTGGGGTAATTGGCCAACTGCCACCCGACCGCTCGGGCGCTGTGAGCAGCAGTGTAGGCAACTGGCGCGGCAGCAACCCGAACGACCCGATTTATCCGGGTACCAACTTCATTCCGGATGTGGTGTCGGAAAATCAGTCGCTGATGCGTCGGGCTAGCGTGTCGAAGGGCGTACGTACCACTACGCCCACGGTGTACGGTCCGGCCCCTGCCGGAGCGTATGTGAGCGGCTACAACATTGCCGACGAGTGGGTGACGTACAGCTACGCTTCGGCTCCCGGCAGCGGGGTAACCGACGCCGCCGCTCAGTCCTACAGCCGCCTCGGCGAGCACACCGACTACACGGGCCCATATGGTGCCTACCAGACGACGCTGGGCACCTATGCCAAGCTCGACGCCAACGTCAGCGTGTATCCGAACCCGGCTCACGACTTGGCTACTGTCGAAATCAAAGACGCCAAAGTAGGCCGCGTTACGCTGCTCAACAACCTGGGCCAGACCATCAGCGCCGAAGCCAAGGGCACGGGCCAGGAGAAGCTCACGCTCAATATTTCGGCCCTGAAGCCCGGCCTGTACTTCGTGCAGATTCTGAGCGCCGACGGCCAGACGAAAATTTACAAAGAGCTGGTGGTGCAGTAAGCATCCCACGCAATCAAGCCAAAAAGGAGGGAAGCAATTCCCTCCTTTTTTTGTGGGCGTACTTTTGCGGCCCAACAGGTAGCTGTCGGCTGTTGGGTGGCCGTGATAACGCTGGCCAACTTAGTGAAATAGGCCGACAGGGACAACTTAGTAATCGAAAACCGACAATAAAGACACATGGCTGATAAACTCACTCCGCTCAGCGCCATCGGCGAATTTGCGCTCATCAAGCGCCTGCAGGATACCATCACGACGCGCCAGCCCGGTACGGTGCTCGGCATTGGTGACGACGCGGCCATCATCCGTCCCACGGCCGGTACCGATACCGTGATGACCACCGACCTGCTGGTGGAAGGCCTGCATTTCGACTTGTCGTTTTGCCCGCTGCGGCACTTGGGCTACAAAGCCGTGGCCGTGAACGTATCGGACGTGGCGGCCATGAATGCCCTGCCCACGCAGCTGGTAGTGGCGCTGTCGGCCGGCCCGCGCTTCACCGTGGAAGCCATTGAGGAGCTGTACGCGGGTATGCGCCTGGCCTGCGAGGCCTACAACGTGGACCTGGTGGGCGGCGACACCACGGCCAGCCGCGGCGGCCTCACGCTGGGCATTACGGTGCTGGGCGAGGTGG
>NZ_BAAGZM010000162.1:0-7799 GCF_054778495.1 Hymenobacter agri | reverse complement strand
GTGGCCCTGCTGGCCGCGGCCCAGCCCCTGCCGCCGGCTTTTGTAGTAGCGCTGGCCGCCTACGGCCTGCCCGGCCGCGACATCGTGGTGCAGCAGCAGGCCACCACCCTCCGCACGCTCGGTACCGAGAATGCCCAGATTGAGGCGGCTACCAAGCGCCAGCTGGCCATGCTCGAAATCATTCGCCAAACCACCGACAATGCTCAGGCGCAGGCTATTGTGGCCAACATGCTGAAGCAGAACAACGCGGCCATCGACAATGCCACCGCCCAGGCCAGTGCTACCGAGATGACCTCGCCGCACTACCGCTACTTCTTGGCCTTCAACCCCATCGAGAAGCTGCCTGCCGTGGCCTGCCCCGTGCTGCTGCTCAACGGTACCGCTGACCTCACTGTGAACGCCGATGCCAACCTGGGCGCCTTGGACAAAGGGCTTAAAGCCAGCAAAAAGCCCGTAGCGGTACACAAAATCCCCGGGGTGAACCACCTGTTCCAGCCCGAGCAAAGCAAATGGCCCATCATCAACGGCCAGCAGCAGCCGAACTTTTCGCCCGAGTCGGAGGAAATCATCCGCGAGTGGATTATGGCGCAATCCAAGAAATAAGGTCGCTGCGGCTTGCCGCTTCGCCCAGCAAAAAGGCCCTGCTGATAAGCAGGGCCTTTTTGCTGGGCGCTGGTCGGCGGGCTGCCTGTCGGAGAGGGGCCGGGCGGGGGCATGGCCGGATGGTGGCGTGGCGATGGCGTAGGCGCTGCGTCGTAGGCGAGGGCCCGCCAGCCGGTTGCGATACCCGCCCCTATTCAGAAAGCGCTTTTGTGCTGCTCGTAGCAGCGCGAAAGAGCCGGCGGCCCGAGGGCTTGAGCGCTGCTAAAAGTACTGCCCGCTCCGCAGCACCCATAAAAAAAAGCCCCGCCGGCAGTACCGGCGGGGCGTGCGCTTCGGCCAATGGCCGTCGCTTATTTATACATGTCAACTTCGGCCTTAATCATGGCATTGTAGCGGCGGCCGGCGCTGTTGGCCAGGGTCAGCAGGTTCCAGCCCCGGCCAATGGTGTAGCTCCACGTCCGGCTCTCCTTGAATTCGAACGTCGGGCGCATAATCTGGCCGTAGGGGGTATAATTGTCCATGAAGTTCGTGGTGTAAAACTTCTCACCACCCACAATCCATTCCATCGCTACAAAGAATCCCTCCTCGGGAGCTTTGATGTTATAGGTGCTCAGGTCAATGGTGTACCAGGCGCCGCCGCGGGCTGCCGAAACCACCACGTTTTCCGTCAGCAGGTCGGTATTGGGAGCGTTGTAGTTGCCGTCGGCCTTGTAGATGCGCACTCGGAAAGGCTCGCGGGGGAAGCCGTTTTCGCCGATGTAGAACGACACCGTGCGCACGTTGCCAAGCTTCTTCTGCTTCTCGTTTTTCACGAAGAAAGCGTACTGGCTGCCCGGCAGGCCCTGAATCATGCCCTCGCCCGGGTCATTCTTATTGGAGCCCAGTTCGACCGGTTTTACCCCTTTCGCAGTAGCTTTCACTTCAGACAGTTCGATGAAGCGTTTATTCAGCTCTACAATCAGGTCTTCGGTGCTGCCGCGCTTGATGAAGATGGCACTACGGTCGTAGCCCAGCGTCATCACGATGAGCGAGTCCTGGCTGGTTTTTTCCAGGCCGGCCAGCTGGAAGTAGCCGTATTCATTGGTGAGGGCTCCCGTGCCTTCTTCGCGCAGGGAGATGGAAGCAAAGGGTACCGGGTCTTTGGTTTTGGCATCCACGACGCGGCCGGTAATGCGGTTTTCCTGCGCCCAGCTCAGCGCCGGCAACAGCAGCAGAACCCACAAAGCGAGAAAAGGTATGCGTTTCATCATCGCCAAGAATAATTATAATGGATGTAGTCTGGCAAATTTACAAATTCCGTTGCACATATGGTAGTGGTGCAGAGCCGGAAACCAAGAAAAAGTTAGTAAGAAGGCAACCTTTTTTTGGGCCTTAAATGCCTGAAAAACGCCTTTTAGCTCGAAAGAAAGGGGTTTTGGGAACTCATAATAATGTTTCAACCCAAGCGAGCCGGTGATAAAATTAACCCAATGGCGGTGTTTTCGTATCGGAAGCGAAATAATTTCTTTCACATTTTCTTGACTAATCCCCATGACGAAGTTCCTCCTGCCCGGCCTCGCTGCTGCTTTGCTGTTAGCTAGCTGCGAAACCAAGCATTCCGAAACCAAAGACCAGCTCGGCGAAGCTGGCCAGGATACGGCCGTGATGGCCCGCGATGGCCAGACGGCCAGCCAGATGGCCGGCAATGCCGCCGCCTCAGCGGCCGATGCCTGGGATTTGGCCAAAGCCAAGCTGGCCGACGTGAAATTCAAGGAAGTGACCCTGCCCGGGGTAAGCGTGCGCGGCGACAGTACCTACAGCGTGTACAGCGTAGACGAAACCGTGCTTTTCGATACCGACAAAGCCGACATCAAGCCCAGCGCCGCCGCCACGCTGCAGCAAATCACGGGTTCCATCGGGCAGCGCTACGCCACGCAGCAAGTGCGCGTGATGGGCTTTGCCGACTCGCGCGGCGACAAAAATTACAACCGCGAACTGAGCGAGAAGCGCGCCGAGGCTGTGAAAAACTACCTCGTCAACACCGGTAAAATCGACGGTAGCCGCGTAAGCGTCGAGCCCATGGGCGAGGCCCAGCCCGTGGCCTCCAACGCCACTGCCGCCGGCCGGCAGGAAAACCGCCGCGTCGAGATTGCGGTGCGCACCCGGTAAGCTGCTATTAGCGAACAGATTTGGTTGACAAGGCCCGCCTTTTTTGTAAGGGCGGGCCTTTTGCTTGGTTAGGAACTGAAGCGCAGGCAAGCGGCCGCGCTTTTTTGGGACTAAATGGGGAAATCGTCGGTACTCATCCGGCTTTTCCGTACCTTGCAACGCCCTTGTTGACCTTACACTTTTTATGCAAAAAAAATACATAGCTCTGTTTCTGTCAGTTTTAGCCGGTGCTATGGTGGACGCTAAAGCGCAAACTACCGGGGCAGGGGCCGAGCCATTGCCGCTGGGTGGCCTGTGGAAAGGCAAGTTGGCCGTGCTGGGTGGACGCTTGGATTTGACAATCAGCATTGTACCGCTAGCGGGCGGCAAGTATTTCGCCGCCCTCGACGTACCGGCGCAAAAGATTACCCGTTCGATGACGGACCTGACCGTGCGCGGCGACTCGGTCCTGTTTGCCATGCCGGGCGTGGGCGGGCGCTACGCTGCTCGCTACGTCGCCAACCGCCGCCAGCTGCAAGGCACCTGGACGCAGGCGGGCGTGAAGTCGCCCCTTGAGCTGAATTATGCGCCCATGCCAACGATGAGCACCGGCACGGCTACCCGCTTGGCGCCCCCTTACCATGAAGAGGAGGTAACGTTCAACAACCCAGTGTCGCGCCTCAACCTGGGCGGCACGTTCACGGTACCGCCGGGCAAAGGCCCGTTTCCGGCCGTGGTACTCGTCAGCGACCTGGGCGCGCAGGACCGTGACGGCACCATCGGCAACTTCCACCTGCTGGGCACGCTGGCCGACTACCTCACCCGCCGCGGCATTGCCGTGGTGCGCTACGACGACCGCGGCGTGGGCAAGTCGGGCGGCAACTCGGCCCTGGCCACCACGGCCATGCTGGTGAGCGACGTGCAGGCCGGCATGAATTTCCTGCGCTCGCGCCTGGAGGTGAACATTGGCCGCATCGGTGTAATTGGCCACGGCGAAGGCGCCAACGTGGCGCTGCTGGCCGCGGGCCAGCCCTTGCCGCCGGCTTTCGTGGTATCGATGGCCGGCTACGGCCTCACCGGCGAGCAAACCCTGCTGCAGCAGCAAGTAGCCCAGATGAAGGCGAAAAAGGTGGACCCGGCCACGGTGCAGGCCACCTATGAGCGGCAGAAAACGATGTACGAAATCATCCGGCAGAGTACGCCCGCGCAGGCGCTGTCCATCGTGAGCAACATGATGCGTCAGGACCAGCCCGACCTCACCCCCGAGGCGGCGCAGAAAGCCGCGACCGAGCTGCTCACGCCTTGGCGGCGCTATTTCCTCACCTTCGACCCCATCGCCGAACTCGACCAGGTGAAGTGCCCCGTGCTGCTGCTCAGCGGCACGGATGACGCCGAAGCCCCTGCCGACCTACACCTCAACGCTCTGGAGAAAGAACTGCGGAGCATCAGCCACAGCACCGTGGTGCGCAAGCTGCCCGGGGCCAATCACCTGTTCCAGCCCCCCAAAACCGAATGGGTGCTCATGAACGGCGAGATGCAGCCCATTCTGGCTCCCGTAGCGGCCGATGCCATTCGCGAATTCATCACAGGTCTCGGCCCGAAAAAGCCCGCCGGCCCGGCCGAAGCCAAGGCCAAATAGCTGCCGGCAACACACGGTACGAAAAAGGCCCTGCTTGTGAAAAGCAGGGCCTTTTTGTTGCAGCGACCGAAGCTTTGGGCCTGGCCTTACTTAATCATGTCAACCTCGGCCTTAATCATGGCGTTGTAGCGCAGGCCCTGTCCGTTGGAAGCCGTGATGAGGCTCCAGCCCTTGCCCATGGTGTAGTTCCAGGTGCGGCTTTCCTTGAATTCGTAGGTCGGACGCATAATCTGGCCGTAGGGGGTGTAGTCGTCCATGAAATTCGTGGTGAAGAACTTATCGCCACTTACCACCCATTCCATGGCCACGAAGAAGCCTTCTTCGGGGGCAATGATGTTGTAGGGCGTCAAGTCAACGGTGTACCACTGGCCGCCCTGCGGGGCCGAAACCACCACGTTTTCCGTGAGCAGGTCGGTATTAGGAGCATTGTAGTTGCCATCCGCCTTGTAGAGGCGCACGCGGAAGGGCTCGCGGGGGAAGCCGTTTTCGCCGATGTAGAACGACACGGTACGCACGTTGCCGAGGCGCTTCTTCTTCTCGTTTTTCACGAAGAAAGCGTACTGGCTGCCCGGCAGGCCCTGAATCATGCCCTCGCCCGGGTCGTCGGAGCGTGAGCCCAGACCCAGGTTTTTCACCTTGCCGGCCTTCACGGTCACGTTGCTCAGGGCCACGGCGCGCTTGGGCAGCTCAATGGTGAGGCTGGCCACGGCCACGCCCCGCTTCACGAGCACGGCGCGGCGGCCGTAGCCCAGCGCTACCACGATGAGCGAGTCAGCAGTGTTCTGGGTAGGAGCCGGCACGATAAACTGGCCGTGCTCGTTGCTGAGAGCGCCAATTTGTTCGTTTTTGAGCCCAACCGAGGTGAATGGCAGCGGCTCTTTGGTATCCTTGTCGACAATGACGCCTTTTATTTCCGCCTTTTGGGCTTGCGCGAAGGGGACAATGGCAAGTAAGAATAATGCTATAAAAAGTAGTCTTGCGTACATATTTTATCAGGTAGTTCGGACAAAATTACAATTAAGGGCTGAAAGTTAGCCGTTTTTTTAACTGTAAGCAAGCAAGTTCTGTTTTAGGATTCTGCAAAGATGGACGAATTGCCTGAAATCGAATTATTAGGGGATAAAAAATTTTACGGGGCCGGTAAGAAAATGTCGGCGTACCTTTGTTTGTATTCTTTCTAAATAAGACTTCTCAACTTTCCCGTGGCGCTGTTTCGTCGTTCTGCTCATCTTGTTTCATCGGCAGGCCCGATGCGGCGTAGCGTGCGCGACCTGCAGCTGGGCGAAACCGGCACCGTGTGCTGCCTCGAAGACCCCGAGATGGCTCTCAAGCTGCTGGAAATGGGCTGCGTACCCGGCGTGCAGGTGCGCCTGAGCGGCCGTGCCCCTCTCGGCGACCCGCTGATGCTGGTGCTCGGCGACCAGGAATACACGCTGTCGCTGCGGACCAGTGAGGCGGCCACCATCTTACTGAAAGAGTAGCGCGCATGGCGGCAATCGCAGGCAATCCGGCTCCCGTGAAGGTCGCCGGCCTCCCGGCCGACGCTCGGCCCCTGCGCATTGCCCTCATTGGCAATCCCAACAGCGGCAAAACCTCGCTGTTCAACCAGCTCACCGGCCTCAACCAGAAAGTCGGTAACTTCCCCGGCGTAACGGTAGACCGCAAAACCGGTGTGGCCCAGCTTACGGCCACCCAGCGCGCTGAGATTATTGACCTGCCCGGTACCTACTCGCTCTACCCGAAGAGCCTGGATGAAAAAGTAATAACCGACCTGCTCTACGACAAGGCCGCCGACAACTACCCCGACTTCGTGGTAGTGACGGTGGACGCCAACAACCTGCGCCGCAGCCTGCTGCTATTCACCCAGCTTGGCGACCTCGGCCTGCCCGCCGTGCTGGCCCTGAACATGATGGACGTGGCCGAGCGCCACGGCGTGAACATCGACCTGCCGGCGCTGGAGCGCGAGCTGGGCGTGCCCATCATTCCGATGAACGCCCGCAAGGGCATCGGCGTGGCAGCCCTGAAGATTGTGATGGCCCGGCGGCTCGATGCGCCGCCCGTGCGCTTCTGGGAGGCCGACGACAAGCTGCTGTCGCTGGTGCGCCAGATTCGCTACTACTTCGACCTGCACAACGACTACCTGGCGCTGCACTACGCCCAGCAGTACCGGCAGATTAGTTTTCTGAGCGCCGAGGACAAGGCGCACATTCAGGACCTGACGCAGCAAGCCGGCTTCGATGCGACCGCGGCGCAGGCGGCCGAAACCATTGCCCGCTACGGCCGCATCAATGAGATTCTGCTCGAAACCGTGACGGTGGTGCGAACGGAAAAGCGCGAGCCGGTGAGCAACCGCATTGATAAGGTGCTGACGCACCGCGTGGGCGGCTACTTGATATTTCTGGCCATTCTGTTCCTGCTGTTTCAGGCCATTTTTGCCTGGGCGCAGTACCCGATGGACTGGATTGACCAAGGCATTTCGGGGCTGAGCGCCGTGATTCAGGACAACTTCTCGGGGCCGCTGGTGCGGCTGCTCACGGAGGGCGTGCTGGCCGGCTTGGGCGGCGTGCTGGTGTTCATTCCGCAGATTGCACTGCTGTTTGGCTTTCTGGCCATCCTGGAGGAAACGGGCTACATGGCCCGCGTTACCTTTCTGATGGACAAGCTGATGCGGCCCTTCGGGCTGAGCGGCAAGAGTGTGGTGCCGTTGATTTCGGGGCTGGCCTGCGCGGTACCGGCCATTATGGGGGCGCGGGTGATTGAGAGCTGGAAAGACCGGATGATTACGATTTTCGTGACGCCGCTTATGTCGTGCTCGGCGCGCATTCCGGTGTACACGGTGCTGGTGGCGCTGGTGGTGCCCGACCAGGCCGCGTGGGGCATTTTTAACCTGCGCGGCGTGGCCCTGATGTCGCTGTATCTATTAGGTCTAATTTCGGCGCTGCTCTCGGCCTGGGCGCTGAAGCTGGTGCTGAAGGCCCGGGAGCGGAGCTACTTCATCATGGAGTTTCCGGTGTACCAATGGCCGCGCTGGAAGAACGTGGGCATCACCATCTATCAGAAGGTGAAGGCGTTTGTGCTGCAGGCCGGCCGGGTGATTGTGGCCATTTCGGTGCTGCTGTGGGTGCTGGCCAGCTACGGCCCCGGCCGGCAGCAGGAAGCCGCCGAGGCGCAGGTGCGGCAGGAAAGCACCGCCCGCGGCTGGGATGCCGACGAAACCAGCCGGCAGGTGGCCTCGGCCCGGCTCGAAACGTCGTACGCCGGTAAGTTTGGCCACGTGCTGGAGCCGGCCATCCGGCCGCTGGGCTACGACTGGAAAATTGGGATTGCGCTGCTCACGTCGTTTGCGGCGCGGGAGGTGTTTGTGGGCACCATTTCGACCATCTACAGCGTGGGGCAGGACGCCGACCTGGGCACGCTGCAGCAGAAGCTG
>NZ_BAAGZM010000161.1:0-7809 GCF_054778495.1 Hymenobacter agri | reverse complement strand
ATTAGTGGCTTCCGGCCGGGCAACACGGCGGCGCACGCCACTGCCCTGCTCATCGCCGTAGCCCGGGGCCGCAGCACTTCTCGACCGGCCATTATCAGCAGCCGGCATTTCTGAACGGCGAGCAGCCATGCCGTTGGTCGAAGCGGCAGCGTAGGTTTCGCGCGGGCGGTAGCCGCGCGAGCCCATTCCGCGCCGTACGGGCTCGGGTTCGGGCTCCGGCTCGGGTTCGTAGGTGCTGAGCTGGAAGGTTTCGAGGCCAGCCTGCAGGTCGTCGGCAATGTCGGTGAGGCGCTGCGAGCTGGTGGTGAGCTCCTGCATGGCCGTTGAGAGCTGCTTGGCGGTGCCGGCCACTTGCTGGGTGCCGGTAGCCGTCTGCTCGGCAATGGCTACTACTTCTTCTACGTATTTCACTACGTCGCCAATCGAGGTTTTCTGCACCTCGGTGGCCGTGAGGATGTCGCGCGAAGTGCGAAGCGTTTCGCCTGAGCTGGTGGCAATGTTCTTAAAGGCCGAGCTGGCTTCGAACGTGGCGTTCTTGCCCTTGAGTACTCGGTTTTCCATGGTTGAGATAGCCGATGCTGCCGAGGTAGTATCCTTGCGAACGTCCTCTACCAGCGTGGCAATTTCGTTGGCCGACTTACGCGAGCCTTCGGCCAGCTTGCGGATTTCCTCGGCTACTACGGCGAAGCCGCGGCCAGCCTCCCCGGCGCGGGCGGCTTCGATGGCGGCGTTCAGGGCCAGCAGGTTGGTCTGCGAGGCGATGTCGGTGATTACACCCAGCGACTTGCTGATTTCGCCCGAGCGAGTGCTCAGTACTTCAATGGTGCGCGAGGTCTGCGAAGCGGCGCTGGAGATTTCCTCCATGTTCTTCACCACTTCAGCCACGGTTTTCAGACCGAGCTGCGAAGTCTGCTCACCCAGAATAGCCGATTTGTTCACCACGTCGGCCTTGTTGGCCGTTTCTTTGGTGGCCTGCATGATTTCTTCAATCAGCTTGAAGGCCTGGTCGGTTTTCAAAGCCTGGTTCTGAGCACCTTCGGCCATCTGCTGCATGGCCAAGGCCACGTCGACGGTTACGCGGCTCATTTCCTGGCCTTTGCCGGCCATTTCTTCCGACGATGTGCCCACAATCTGCGACGAGTCATTGATTTCGCCGAGCAGTTCGTTGAGGTTTTCCACAGCGAGGTTAAGCGCGTTCGACATTGCGAGAATGTCGCCCGTGGTGGGCACTTCCACACGCTGGGTCAGGTCGCCTTCCGAGATGGCGCGCACCACGCGGCTCACTTCGAGCACCGGCGAGGCGATGGATTCAATGAGGCCGTTGAGGGTGTCCACCAGTTCTTTCCACGAGCCCGACACGCCGCCTACCGTGGCGCGCTCGGTCAGCTTGCCTTCTACCCCGGCCACTTTGGCCACGCGGCTTACTTCGGAGGCGAGGCGGTTCAGGTCGTCCACCATGCTGTTGATGGTGTCGGCCAGGTCGGCCACTTCGCCTTTGGCTTCGAGGGTGAGCTTTTGGGTCAGGTCACCTTTCGATACGGCCGTTACAATCTTCACAATGCCCCGCACCTGCGTGGTGAGGTTGGAGGCCATGTAGTTTACGTTGTCGGTCAGGTCCTTCCATACACCAGCCACGCTGGGCACGCTGGCCTGGCCGCCGAGCTTGCCCTCGGTGCCTACTTCCTGCGCCACGCGGGTTACCTCGCCGGCGAAGATGTTGAGCGAGTCCACCATCTGGTTCAGGTTGTCCTTCAGGTCCAGCAGCTCGCCGTTGACGTTCACCGACACCTTCTGGCTCAGGTCGCCGCGCGATACGGCCGTGGCCACGTTTGCAATGTCCCGTACCTGACTCGTCAGGTTGCTGGCCATCGTGTTCACGTTGTCGGTCAGGTCTTTCCAGGTGCCGCGTACGTTGGGCACTTTGGCCTGGCCGCCGAGCTTGCCCTCAGTACCTACTTCACGGGCCACGCGGGTTACCTCGTCGCCGAAGATGTTGAGCGAGTCCACCATCTCATTGAGGTTTTCCTTCAGCTGCAACAGCTCGCCGCGCACATTAACGGTAATTTTCTGCGACAAGTCGCCCTTGGCTACCGCGGTGGCCACGTTCGCGATGTCGCGCATCTGCGAGGTCAGGTTGCTCGCCATCGTGTTCACATTGTCGGTCAGGTCCTTCCACGTACCCGATACTTTGGGTACGTTGGCCTGACCGCCCAGAATCCCTTCGGTGCCCACCTCACGCGCCACGCGAGTTACCTCGCCAGCGAAGATGTTGAGCGAGTCCACCATCTGGTTCAGGTTGTCCTTCAGGTCCAGCAGTTCGCCTTTTACGTCAACTGTAATCTTCTGCGACAAGTCGCCTTTCGATACGGCGGTGGCCACGTTGGCAATGTCCCGCACCTGCGAGGTGAGGTTGCTGGCCATCGTGTTCACGTTGTCGGTCAGCTCCTTCCAGGTGCCGCCTACGCGGGGCACCACGGCCTGGCCGCCGAGCTTGCCTTCGGTACCTACCTCGCGAGCCACGCGGGTTACTTCGTCTCCGAAGATGTTGAGCGAGTCCACCATCTGGTTGAGGATATTCTTCAGCTCCAGGATTTCGCCCTTCACGTTCACCGTCATCTTCTGGCTCAAGTCGCCGCGGGCTACGGCGGTTGCCACGTTGGCAATGTCGCGCACCTGCGAGGTGAGAGCCGAGGCCATATCGTTTACGTTGTCGGTCAGGGCTTTCCATACGCCGGCCACGTTCGGCACGCTGGCCTGGCCGCCGAGCTTACCTTCGGTGCCTACTTCCTGCGCCACGCGGGTTACCTCGCCGGCAAACAGGTTGAGTGAGGCCACCATCTGGTTCAGGTTTTCCTTCAACTGGAGGAATTCGCCTTTTACGTCGACAGTCACCGTCTGCGTCAAGTCACCTTTAGCTACTGCCGTGGCTACATTGGCAATATCTCGTACCTGGCTGGTAAGGTTACTAGCCATGTAGTTTACGTTGTCGGTAAGGTCTTTCCACACGCCGGCTACGTTCGGCACGACGGCCTGACCGCCGAGTTTACCCTCGGTACCTACTTCCTGGGCCACGCGGGTTACCTCACCGGCAAACAGGTTCAGCGAGTCCACCATCTGGTTCAGGTTCTGCTTCAGCTGGAGCAGCTCGCCTTTAACATCGACGGTTACTTTTTGCGACAAGTCGCCTTTGGCTACTGCGGTAGCTACGTTGGCAATGTCCCGTACCTGAGAAGTCAGGTTGGAGGCCATGTTATTTACGTTGTCGGTCAGCTCCTTCCATACGCCAGCCACGTTGGGTACGCTGGCCTGGCCGCCGAGCTTGCCTTCGGTGCCCACTTCCTGGGCCACGCGGGTTACTTCGCCGGCAAACAGGTTCAGCGAGTCCACCATCTGGTTCAGGTTCTGCTTCAGCTGCAGGAATTCGCCTTTTACGTCAACCGTAATTTTCTGCGACAAGTCGCCTTTGGCTACCGCGGTGGCTACGTTGGCAATGTCTCGCACCTGCACGGTGAGGTTCGAGGCCATATTGTTCACGTTGTCGGTCAGGTCTTTCCAGATGCCGCCCACGTTGGGCACGCTGGCTTGGCCGCCGAGCTTGCCCTCGGTACCTACTTCCTGCGCCACGCGGGTTACCTCGCTGGCGAAAACGTTTAGGTTGTCAATGGTTTTGTTGATGGTTTCGGCCATCAGCTTGAAGTCACCCGACACCGGAATCTGGAAGCTTTCGTCTAGATTCCCACGGCTGATGTTCTTCAGTACCTTGCCTACTTCCAGTACCGGCACGGCAATGCTGTCCACGAGGCCGTTGATGTTGTTCACCATGTCGCGCCAGAAGCCGGCGGCGCCTTCCGAGGAGGCGCGGGCTTTCAGGTTGCCCTCCACACCGGCCACCTTCGAGATGCGCGACACCTCGCCCCCTACCCCGGCAATCATGTCCACCATCGAGTTGTAGGCTTCCGCGATTTCGGCGAAGATGTCGTCGTTCTGCTTGGTCAGCCGCACGCTCACGTCGCCTTTCTTAAAGGCATCCAGCGCGTAAAGCACACGGTTTAGCTGGTCGTTGACGTAACCCGGGTCCTGGGTGTCGACCGAGCCACGCTCGCCGCCGCGCTTGCGGGTCAGGTCGTTGGTGGTCCGTACCACGTCGAGGGCCGACACGGCCCCGGCATCGGGCATTTCGGCTTGCGGGTCAATCGGCGCCGCCGCCGCGCGGGTCTTGGATTGCGTAATCTTGGAAGATGCCATATAAGTAAGGAGCGTATCGGGCGGGAGGTTGGGGCAGATGGGGGGGCGAAGTACGGCGGTAGGCCGCGAACAACCAAAGGTAAGCGCGGCCTGCACAGCACCGGCCGATGCCGGAAAACGGGGCAGCCGGCCCGATGGAAATGACCCGACGGATGTCGGCCCAAACGGGCATTCTCGAATCAGGTTGCGTGCTTGGCCGGAATATTCCGACATCTTTGCGGCCGCTTTCAACTTTTCGCGGCGGTGGGCCGTTTCACTACGACCCGCCCGTAATTGCCAGCCGCAACCCTTCCCCGCCCACATGGTCAAGAATTTAGTAATCGTCGAATCGCCCGCCAAGGCCAAAACCATCGAGGGCTACCTCGGTCAGGACTTTGTGGTGCGCTCGAGCTACGGGCACGTCCGCGACCTGCCCAAGGATAATAACGCCATCGATATCGCCAATGGTTTCAAGCCTACTTACGTTGTTTCGCCAGATAAACGCGAACTGATTGCGCAGCTGAAAAAACTTTCGAAAGAAGCCGAAACTGTGTGGTTGGCGAGTGACGATGACCGCGAGGGCGAAGCCATTTCGTGGCACTTGGCCGAAACGCTGAACCTGCCCGACACCAAAACCAAGCGCATCGTTTTCCGTGAAATCACCAAAAATGCCATTCTGCAAGCCATTGCGGCCCCACGCACGGTAAATCAGGATTTGGTGAATGCGCAGCAGGCGCGCCGCGTGCTCGACCGTCTTGTGGGCTTTGAGTTGAGTCCCGTGCTCTGGAAAAAGGTGAAGCCCGGCCTAAGTGCCGGCCGCGTGCAAAGCGTGGCCGTGCGGCTGGTGGTGGAGCGCGAGCGCGAAATCAGTCAGTTTCAGCGGGCCAGCACCTATCGCGTGGTGGCGCGCTTCGACGCCGGCCGCGGTGCCGTACTGGAGGCCGAGTTGCCCACCCGCTACAAAACCCGTGAGGAAGCCGAAGCTTTCCTGCAGCGCTGCGTGGGCGCGTCGTATCAGATTGAGAGCCTCGACAAGAAGCCCGGCAAGCGCAGCCCGGCCGCCCCGTTCACCACCTCAACGCTGCAACAGGAAGCCTCGCGCAAGCTCGGCTACTCGGTAGCGCAGACGATGAGTGTGGCGCAGAAGCTGTACGAAGCCGGCAAAATCAGCTACATGCGGACGGACTCAGTGAACCTGAGCCAGGAAGCCCAGGCGGGCGCGCAGGCCGCCATCACGGCCGCTTACGGGGCCGAGTACCACCAGCAGCGCACGTTCAAAACCAAGTCGGCGTCGGCCCAGGAGGCCCACGAAGCCATTCGCCCCACCGATTTCAGCGCCGTGAAAGCGGGCTCCGATGCCTCGGAGCAGCGCCTCTACGACCTCATCCGCAAGCGGGCTATGGCTTCGCAGATGGCCGAGGCCGTAGTGGAGCGCACCACCGCCGTGATTGGCATTAGCACCCAGCCGGGCGTCTCGCTCACGGCTTCGGGCGAGGTGATTACCTTCGAGGGCTTCCTGAAGGTGTATGCTGAAAGCAAGGACGAGGAGGAAGAAGACGAGCCGAAAGATGGCGAAAGCAGCTTCTCGCGCGGCCTGCCGCCGCTGAATGTGGGGCAGGTGCTGCCCCTGCAGCGCCTGAGCGCCACCGAGCGGTTTTCGTCGCCGCCGCCGCGTTACACCGAGGCATCGCTGGTGAAGAAGCTGGAAGAAATGGGCATTGGTCGCCCGAGTACCTACGCCCCTACCATCAGCACCGTGCAGAAGCGCGGCTACGTGGAAAAAGACTCCCGCGAGGGCAAGGAGCGCAAGTTCCACGTGCTGACGCTGGATGGCGACGCGGTGCAGACCGAAGTGAAAACCGAGAACTACGGCGCCGAAAAGGCCAAGCTTTTTCCCACGGATACGGCCATGGTGGTGAATGACTTCCTAGTGGCCCACTTCCCCACGGTGGTTGACTACCAGTTCACGGCCAAAGTGGAAGACGAGTTCGACCAGATTGCCAACGGCCACGAGAACTGGACGCAGATGCTGACCGGCTTCTACGACAAGTTCCACGCTACCGTGGAGGCCGGGCAGGACATCGAGCGCAGCACCGTGAGCGGCGCCCGCGAGTTGGGCGTGCACCCCGAAACCGGCGAGCGCATCTCGGCCCGCTTAGGCAAATACGGCCCTTACGTAGCGCTGGGTGACACCACCGACCCCGACGTGAAGCCCGCCTACGCTAACCTGCGCAAGGGTCAGTTCATCGAGAGCATCACGCTGGAAGACGCGCTGGAGCTGTTCAAGCTGCCGCGCAACGTGGGCGACTTCGAGGACAAAGCCATGACGGCCAACCTCGGCCGCTTTGGCCCCTACGTGCGCCACGACAGTAAATTCTACTCACTCACCAAGGAGCAGGACCCGCATACCATCACGGCCGAGGAGGCGGTGGCCCTCATCGAAGGCAAGCGCAAAGCCGACGCCGAGCGCCTCATCAAATCATTCCCTGAGAACCCCGACATTCAGGTGCTGAATGGTCGCTTTGGACCGTACATCGTGGCGGGCAAGAAGAATGTGAAGATTCCCAAGGGCGAAGAGCCCACCGAACTCACCTTGGAGCGCTGCATCGAGCTAGCCGACGCCACGCCCGACAAGCCGGCCAAAGGCGGCCGCTTCGGCAAGAAGGCTGCCCCAGCGAAAGAAGAAAAAGATTCGGACGCCCCGGCTAAGAAAACCGCGAAAGCAGCCACTGCCAAAAAGCCGGCCGCGAAGAAGGCGACGACGAAAACCGCCGCAGCCAAGAAGCCGGCCACCAAGGCGGCTACGGCTAAAAAGCCCGCTGCGAAGGCTAAATAATGGCCTTCGCCCACTGCGAACAGCAGACAGAAAAGCCCGCTTGCAGCGGGCTTTTCTGTTTATACGGCGACAATGCCTTTGGCTAGGGCTTGGCAGGCTTTGCCCTTACCAGCGTGGTAATTGAGCTACCTGCGTTGAGTTGCGAAGTGAAGGTGCTTTGCAGCACGTAGCCCTCCTGGTATAGCTTGGATAGGACTTTGTGGTACCCCTGGCCCGATTGAGTCAGGTCTTTTTTGGATGAGCCGTTTTTGAATTCCAGATATTCTGCATTCTCCACCCCGCGAATGATGGACATATCTACTAAGCTATAATCCTCATAAATCCGGACAACCACTAATTCGTGGTCAGCAGCCGCAGCATTTACCGGATTAACCAACAGGGCCAGCACGCAAGTGAGGAAGAGGAAGATGTTTTTCATGGCGGTGAAGCTAGCCGGGGATTTTGAAGAGTAGATGAACAGGCCTGGCCGCGCCGAAGTGAAGTGGGCTTGTGGTCAATAATTATGCGAAGTCCGCGTTGATGCAGGCCCGGTTAAGCTATTCCGCTGGCCGGCCCTGCTCTTGCCGATGCTATTTCTACGCTGTATTGGGTGGCTGAGCGCCGCCCACTTCTTTGCCACGCCACTGGCTACGCCTGTTTGCAACGTGGCCCAGCCCAACCCGCAACCGCGCCCGGCAGCAGCTTTGTACCCGTGGCTGCGACAGCCACTGGCCGCGTCGCAGACGCTGGCAGCCCGCTTTCCGGCCCCG
>NZ_BAAGZM010000160.1:0-7876 GCF_054778495.1 Hymenobacter agri | reverse complement strand
CCGCCCCTGCAACTGACAACGCGGCAGCGGCCGAAACGCCCGCTACCCCCGCGGCCAGTGCGGCACCGCGCACTGCGGCTAAAAAGCCCGCTCCCAAACGTAACACGGCAGCTAATACTGCCCCCGAGCCCGAGGCGGGTGGCCTGCTGAACTCGGCCGACAGCCCGAGCACCGGCGAGGTAAGCGAATAGCTTTATTTTTCTTCGACCATATAAAAAGCCCGCTACCAATTGCTGGTAGCGGGCTTTTTATATGGTCGAAAAGCATCTATCGGAGGCGGGTGGTATCGAGCGGTACCGGGGCGTTGTTGTTGAGGCGGCGCAGGCGGGTTTCGGTCGTCGTGTTGTTGGGGTCGTCGGTGTTCACGTTTTCGATGCGCTTTTCGCGGTTGATGTCGGCGGCCTGCTCGCCCAGACGCACGCGGTTGGGAGTGGCATCGGGTACGGCGTAGCCGGTGCGGCTGGGTGCCCCATTGCTGTTGTAAAGCGCGCGGCGGTCGGCATCGGTGCGCACTTCGGTGGGCACGGCGCTGGGCGTAGCCGTTTCGGCGGCCTGGTCCGACACCGAACAGGCGGCCAGACTAGCAATTGCCCCGAGTGCGCTCAGGGTATAGAAAAAGCGGGAAACAGCGCGAAAAGCCATAACAGAAAGCAAGACAGGCTGCCGAAATCGGCAGCCTGTCTGAAACGCGGGATACGGGGCGAGGGTTGGCTTGTTTACGCGGGCAACACAGCAGCGGCCGCCGGCACAATACCGTCCCAGAGCACCATGCGGGCTTCGAGACTGCGGATGGCAACCTGCTGGCACTCCTGCCAGCGTGTGGGGTCGTCGCCACACAGCTCGCGCACCATTTGCTCGGCCAGGGGGGCGTGCACGTCCTCGTCGAGCTCGATGTGGCGGTCGAGGTAATACACAAACGTGTCGAGCTGGCCCGGGAACCGGTCCCGCAACTCGCCCACCAGCTGGCGGAACATGGCCGGAATCAAATCCTCGCGGCCAAACGTGAAGGCAGATGCTACGGCGTGGGGCTTATTAGAATTGATGATGTCGAAGGTAGTTTCGACGAACTCGCGTACCGATTCAGGCGCATCGGCTTCGGCCAGGGCCTGAGCCACGGGGCGGCCCGCCGTGATGGCCGCCACCAGCCGCCGGATGGGTGCGGTATCGGCGCCGCATTCTTCCATGGCCTGCACGTAGAGCTCGAAATGGCTGACGGGGCGGCCCTGCAGGTCAACGTCCGACTCTTCACCCAGCACAATCTCGTTGATGAGGCGGCGCGTGGCCGGATTGGGCGAGGGCACCCACGGCACGGCTACGCAGGTTAGGTCGCGCTGCAGCGCCTTGAGCAGCGACATAAAATCCCACACCGCAAATACGTGGTGCTCCATGAAGCGCCGCAGGTCGGCCAGGGTTTCGAGGCGCTGGCACACGCCGTTATTGAGCAGCTGCTGGCGCGTGGTCTCAATGGCCTGCTGCAGATATTCGATAGGGTCGGAATGACTTTCCATGAGCGAGATAACAAGGATAAAATAGGACTGATTCTGCTTTTACGCCGGCAAAATAACGGGCGACGCACCGCAACTACACGCTTTAACAAACGAAAAGCCCCCCGGGTTGGATTCCCGGGGGACTTGCGAATGTGAATTTTCTCAGAAAATCACCAAGCTTTTCTTTATTTCTTCTCAAATACCAGCGCGTTGCCGTCCATGCAGTAGCGCTGGCCGGTGGGCTTGGGGCCGTCGTCGAACACGTGGCCGAGGTGGCCGCCGCACTTGGCGCACACAATCTCGTCACGGCTCATGCCGAAGCTGTTGTCGGCGGCCACTTTCACGCTGGCAGCAGTGGCCGGCGCGAAGAAGCTGGGCCAGCCAGTGCCCGACTCAAACTTGGTGTCGGAGGTGAAGAGCAGGTTGTGGTCGGCGGCGCAGTAGTAGTTGCCGGCGGCGTGGTTGTCGTGGTATTTGCCGGTGAAGGGACGCTCGGTGCCCTGCTCGCGCAGGATGTAGTACTGGTCGGGCGTGAGCAGCTTTTTCCACTCGGCGTCGGTATGGCGCACCGGAAACTCATTGGGCTTGCCCGTGACGGGCTGGGGCTTGGGGTAGGTTTTGCCGGCCGTGGCGGGGCGGGTCGCGGCGGGCGTATTCAGGGCCACATCGCGCTTCTGCGAGCAGGCCGAATTGAGTGAAAGCACCGAAACAAGAAGAATCAGCAGGGAAAAACGCATGATGAGAGGTGGTTTGAATGATAGGTGACCAACATACGGCGGCGGGACCCGGTTCGGTCGGCCGGGCAGACGAAAGCAGGCCGGGAACCTTACACCCCAGCTAAGCCATTTAGGGCGACTAGCTTGGCTGCGCAGCGGGGTGCGGCAGCCGGGCTTGTGTTAATAGTTGAGTACCACAAGGCTTTGCGCTATTTTCTCCGTACCTTTGCACCCGCAAAACCAACCCATATGGCCCAGAATATCCGGAACATTGCCATCATCGCTCACGTTGACCACGGCAAGACCACCCTGGTGGATAAGATTATCCACGCATCCAAAATTTTCGACGCCCACCAGCAGTTCGACGACCTCATCCTCGACAACAACGACCTGGAGCGCGAGCGCGGCATCACCATCGTTTCGAAGAACGTGTCGGTGCGCTACAAAGACGTTAAAATCAACATCATCGACACCCCTGGTCACGCCGACTTCGGCGGTGAGGTAGAGCGCGTGTTGAAGCTGGCCGACGGCGTGCTGCTGCTCGTGGACGCCTTCGAAGGCGCCATGCCGCAGACCCGCTTCGTGCTGGGCAAAGCCATCGACCTGGGCCTGAAGCCCATCGTGGTGGTGAACAAAGTAGACAAGGAAAACTGCCGCCCCGACGAGGTGCACGAGCAGGTGTTCGACCTGATGTTCAACCTCGGCGCTACCGAAGACCAGCTGGACTTCGTGACGCTGTACGGCTCCTCGAAGCAGGGCTGGATGAGCACCGACTGGAAAGTGAAAACCGACAACATCACGCCCCTGCTGGATGCCGTGCTGGAGTCGATTCCGCCGGCGCCGAGCCTGGAAGGCACCCCGCAGATGCAGATTACCTCGCTCGACTACTCGTCGTTCGTGGGCCGCATCGCCATCGGCCGCGTGCACCGCGGCACCCTGAAAGAGGGCGCCAACATGAGCCTGATGAAGGCCGACGGCAGCATCAAGAAGGTGAAAATCCGCGAGCTGCACGTGTTTGAGGGCCTGGGTAAAAACAAGGTAACCGAAGTGAGCAGCGGCGAAATCTGCGCCGTATCGGGCATCGAAGGCTTCGACATTGGCGACACGCTGGCCGACTTCGAAAACCCCGAGGCCCTGGAGCGCATCAGCATCGACGAGCCGACGATGAACATGCTGTTCACCATCAACAACTCGCCGTTCTTCGGCAAGGAAGGTAAGTTTGTGACCTCGCGCCACCTGCGCGACCGTCTGTTCAAGGAAACCGAGAAAAACCTGGCCCTGCGCGTGCAGCCGACCGACAAAGAGGACTCGTTCCTGGTATTCGGCCGCGGCATTCTCCACTTGTCGGTACTCATCGAGACCATGCGTCGCGAAGGCTACGAGCTGCAGGTGGGTCAGCCCCAGGTTATCTTCAAGGAAGACGACAACGGCAAGCGCCTCGAGCCGATGGAATTGCTCGTGGTGGACGTGCCCGAGGAAACCGCCGGCAAGGTGATTGAGCTGGTGAGCATGCGCAAAGGCGAGATGACCATCATGGAGCCGAAGGGCGACCTGCAGCACCTTGAATTCCGCATTCCGTCGCGCGGCCTCATCGGCCTGCGCAACAACGTGCTGACCGCCACCGGCGGCGAGGCCATCATGAACCACCGTTTCATCGACTTCGAAGAGCACAAGGGCGTGATTCCGGGCCGTATTGCCGGCTCGCTGATTTCGCTGGAAACCGGCCCCGGCACGGCTTACACCATCGACAAGATGCAGGACCGCGGCTCGTTCTTCGTGGACCCGGGCGAGGAAGTGTACGCCGGCCAGGTGATTGGCGAGCATACCCGCCCCAACGACTTGACCATCAACATTCAGAAAGGCAAGAAGCTGACCAACATGCGCGCTTCGGGCTCGGACGATAACGCCAAGATTGTGCCCAAGCGCCAGTTCTCGCTGGAGGAAGCCATGGAATACATCCAGAAAGATGAGTACCTGGAAGTAACGCCGAAATCGGTGCGCATGCGCAAGATTCTGCTCGACGAAAACGAGCGTCTGCGCTACGCTAAGACGGCCGAATAATTATTCTGAATGAATAATTTTGAAGAGGGCGCGGCTTTGGTCGCGCCCTTTTTCATTCACCAAGGAGCTATAATTATGAACCAAGAGAATCTGAGCCGCTTCGTGCAGCTCTTTACCCTGAATGATGCCGACGCCACCCAGCGCGTGCGCGAGCGGCTGGCGCTGGTGCTGACGGATGCGGCCGGCTATCAGGAGCAGTTTGCCGAGGAACTGGCGGAGCGCGACATCGTAACTGAATTGCCGACACAGGAGCTGCGCGACGTGGCCCTTATCGATGCGCTGCTTGATGCAGAGCTTATTTGGGAATGCGACTGGCAGGATACCGCCGCGTGGCTGATAGTCGGAATTAATGAAGTCCTGATGCAACAGCGCCGAACCCGCTGGCCCAATGAGCCCGCTCGCCCTTCGGTGATTGGCCCGGAGGCACTTGATATTGTGCAGGATTTATTGGAGCCTTGCGGCTTGGCTTTGGTCCTTTTCACTTTAGATGCCGATGCTTACGCCCTGAGCGTGGTGGCCGATGCACAGGCCGAGGAAGCCCGCCAGCTGGCGAAGGAATTGGGCTTCGGCATCACGGTGTATTAGGCCGGGGAAGTCGGATAATCGATTGTGTAAAGCCGGGCGGGCGTACCTTGCGGGCTCATTCTCCCCTGCCCGCTTATGCTGCTTAAGAACCTGCTGCGCGCCACGCTGCTGCTGGCCGCCACCACCGCCACGGCTCAGAGCCGGCACGAATACCTGCTCGATTCGAACTGGAAGTTTTCGAAGGGCGATGTGCCCAACGCGGCCAAGCCGGATTTTGCCGATGCCAAATGGCAGACGGTGAGCATCCCGCACGACTGGGCCATTACGGGACCATTCGACGGGAACAACGACCTGCAGGTGGTGAAGATTGAGCAGAACAACGAGCAGGCGGCCACCCAGAAATCGGGCCGTACGGGCGGGCTGCCGTTCATTGGCACGGGCTGGTACCGGCGCAGGCTGGCGGTGCCGGGCTTCGGGCCGGGCAAGCGGGCCGTGCTGGTGTTTGATGGCGCGATGAGCGACCCGCACGTGTTCGTGAATGGCAAGGAGGCGGGCCACTGGGCTTATGGCTACAACTCGTTTTCGCTGGACATTACCTCTCTACTGAAGCCCGGCGACGGCAACGTGCTGGCCGTGCGCCTCAACAACCAGCCCGAAGCTTCGCGCTGGTACCCCGGCGCAGGCCTCTACCGCAACGTGCACCTGGTGGTGACGGACGACGTGCACATCCCGGTGTGGGGCACGTACCTGACGACGCCCGACATCACGGCGGCGCAGGCGAAGGTGAACCTGAAAACGACGGTGGCTACACCGGGTAACAAGCCGCAGGCCCTGCGGCTCGACACAGAAATTCGGGACGCGGCCGGCAAGGTGGTGGCCACCACGAGCACGAACTTGGCCGATGGGCTGACGTTTGAGCAGAACCTGACGGTGCCGACGCCGAAGCTGTGGTCGCCGGAAACGCCGGTGCTGTACACGGCCGTGTCGAAGCTGTATGCGGGCAAGGAGCTGAAGGATGCGTACACGACGCCGTTTGGCATTCGCTCCTTCAAGCTGGAGAAGGGCGTGGGTTTCTCGCTGAACGGGCAGCCACGCAAGTTTAAGGGCGTGTGCAACCACCACGATTTGGGCCCGCTGGGCGCGGCCATCAACACGGCAGCGCTGCGCCGGCAGCTGGTGCTGCTGAAGGATATGGGCTGCGACGCCATTCGGACCTCGCACAACATGCCCGCGCCCGAGCTGGTAACGCTGTGCGACGAAATGGGCCTGATGCTGATGGTGGAATCGTTTGACGAGTGGAAGGCGCCGAAGGTGAAGAACGGCTACAGCCAGTACTTCGACGAGTGGGCCGAGAAGGACCTGACCAACATGGTGCACCACTACCGCAACAACCCGTCGGTGATTATGTGGAGCATCGGCAACGAGGTGCCCGACCAGAGCAACGCCAACGGCCCGCTCATTGCCAAGCGCCTGCAGGACCTCGTACACCGCGAAGACCCCACCCGCCCCGTGACGATGGGCATGGACCGCTACGACGACGATTTCAAGTACGGCATCGTGAACGTGATTGACATTCCCGGCTTCAACTACAAGCCCCGCCTGTATGGGCAGGCGCTGACCAAGCTGCCGCAGGGCTTCCTGCTGGGCTCGGAAACGGCTTCGACGGTGAGCTCGCGCGGGGTATACAAGTTTCCGGTGGAGAAGGCCAAGCAGAAGCAGTACCCGGATAACCAGTCGTCGAGCTACGACTTGGAGGCGTGCAGCTGGTCGCAGACGCCGGACGAGGAATTCGCGGCGCAGGATGATACGCCGAATGCCATCGGTGAATTCGTGTGGACGGGCTTCGACTACCTGGGTGAGCCCACGCCCTACGACGAGAAGTGGCCGTCGCACAGCTCCTACTTCGGTATTCTGGACCTGGCCGGCATACCCAAAGACCGGTACTACCTGTACCGCGCCCGCTGGAACCCCACCCAGCCCACGCTGCACCTCGTGCCGCACTGGACCTGGACTGGCCGCGAAGGGCAGACTACGCCGGTGTTTGCTTACACCAATTACCCCTCGGCCGAGCTGTTTGTGAACGGCCAGAGCCAGGGCCGCCAGACCAAAGGCCCATCCAACGAGCCCCAGACCCGCTACCGCCTGATGTGGAAGGACGTGAAATACGCGCCCGGCAGCATTAAAGTGGTGGCCTACGATGCCCAGGGCAAAGCCGTGGCCACCGAGGAAGTGCGCACGGCCGGCGCGCCGCACCACATCAAGCTGGTGGCCGACCGCCCGGCCCTCGCGGCCGATGGCAAGGACCTGGCTTTCATCACCGCCCGCGTGGAGGACAAGGACGGCAACCTCTGCCCTGACGCCACGCAGTCGCTGAGCTTCGCGGTGAGCGGCGCGGGCAGCTTCCGCGCCATCGGCAACGGCGACGCCACCAACCTGGAGCCGTTCCAGAAGCCGCAGATGCACGCGTTTCAGGGGCAGCTGGTGGCCATTGTGCAAGCGGGCAGCAAGGCCGGGGCCGTGCAGGTGAAAGCCAGCGGCACGGGGCTGCAGCCGGGTACCATTAGCCTGCAAACCCGCGCAAACTAGTCGCCTTACCGGGCGATTGATAGCGGGTTATTCCTTCGAGGCCGTGCGCTGGCGTACGGCTTCGAAGGCCAGCACGGCGCCGGCCACGCTCACGTTGAGCGAGTCGATGCGGCCCATCATGGGGATGATGATGGTGTCGTCGCAGGCGGCGAGGGCGGCGGGCGTCAGGCCGTCGGCCTCGGTGCCCAGCACCAGGGCCGTGGGGCGGCGGAAGTCGCACTCGAGGTAGGAATGCGCTTGGGGCGTGAGGGCAGCGGCGTAGCTGCGAATGCCCTGCGCACGCAGAAAAGTGGTGATTTCGGCCATGGGCGCAGCCACCACGGGCACCGAGAACACGCAGCCGATGCTGGACCGGATGGTGTTGGGGTTGTAGAGGTCGGTGCGCGCGTCGCCGATGAGCACGGCATCGACCGGAGCGGCGTCGGCGGTGCGCAGAATGGCGCCGAGGTTGCCGGGCTTCTCCACGGCTTCGAGCACGAGCAGCAGCGGATTGGCGGGCAG
>NZ_BAAGZM010000159.1:0-7931 GCF_054778495.1 Hymenobacter agri | reverse complement strand
CCGCGCAGCTGGCCGCCGTGCATGCCGAACTGGGCAAGTTCTACGGCATCACGGGGGCGCCGCGCTTGCAGGGGCGCTACTACTGGCCGCGCAGTATTCCGCAGTTCGACCAGGCCATTGTGGGCGCGCACGCCGCTGCCGAAATGCTGGCCGCCGAGCGTATTCTGGCCGTGGCCAACTGGCGCGCCGGCGTGAGCGTGCCCGACTGCATCAGCTACGCTCGCAACACGGCGGAAACGCTGCGCCTGGTGAAGTAATGAGTAGGTATTGAGCAGAAACAGAACGTCATGCTGCGCTTGCCGAAGCATCTCTACCGCTTCGTCCGGGTTCGCTCAACGAGGGCGGTAGAAACGCTGCGCTCCGCTCAGCATGACGGGCCAATTCTTCATGTCGCATTCCTCATTCCCCATTAGGCGCAGCGTTCTGTGCAGCTTCGAGAAGGCAAAGCCTATCTTTGGGGCCAATTTGTCAGCTATGAGCGAAGGTCTGGTTCTAATCCCCACGTACAATGAGCGCGAAAACGCGGAGCTCATCATCCGCAAGGTGATGGCGTTACCGCGAGCTTTCGACGTGCTGATTATCGACGACGGTTCGCCCGATGGCACCGCCGCCATCGTGCGCGGGCTGATGGCCGAATTCCCGAACCGACTATTTCTGGAAGAGCGCAGCGGCAAGCAGGGCCTGGGCACGGCCTACATCCACGGCTTTCGCTGGGCGCTGGCCCACGGCTACGAGTACGTGTTCGAGATGGACGCCGACTTCTCGCACAACCCCGACGACCTGCTGCGCCTGCACGACGCCTGTGCCGTGGAGGGCTACGACCTGGCCATCGGCTCGCGCTACATTCAGGGCGTGAACGTGGTGAACTGGCCCATGTCGCGGGTGCTGCTCTCTTACTTTGCCTCGGGCTACGTGCGCCTCGTGACGGGTATGCCCATCCGCGACGCCACGGCGGGCTTCAAGTGCTACACGGCTCGCGTGCTACGCGCCATCGACTTGCAGAACATCCGCTTCGTGGGCTACGCGTTTCAGATTGAGATGAAATGGCTGGCCTACCAGCTCGGTTTCCGCATCAAGGAAGTGCCCATCATCTTCACCGACCGCACCCGCGGCACTTCCAAAATGAGCAAAGGCATCGTGGAAGAAGCCTTTTTCGGCGTGCTGCAAATGAAGGTGAGCAGCTGGTTCAGCCCCCTGAAACGGGCGGCGTAGGACGCTTACCTACCTTAATAACAGTAAGAACGTCATGCTGAGCGCAGTCGAAGCATCTCTACCGCAGCAGTAACTAATTACGTTGCCCGGTAGAGATGCTTCGACTGCGCTCAGCATGACGCCGGAGGCTACTGCTTCACCTTCGGCGGCTCGGCGGCGCCGGCATTCACGCCGGCATCGGGGGCGGCGCCGGTGTTGAGCAGGTCAATCAGGTTGAGGGGCTCGAACTCGGTCGAATCGGAAGGCTGCACGGTGCGGGTCGTATCCGGCCGCGCCGAGAACGACATGTACTGCCGGGCCGGGCCGCTGAGCGAGAGCGAATACGGCAGGTTTTCGCGGTCGTTTTCGCTGATGAGGCCGCGCGTGAGCATGATGTCGGCAATGAGGCGGAAGAAGTAGCGCGTGCTGCGGCGTAGGTCGCCGTAGGCATCGAAGGAATAGCGCGCAAACTTGGGCTTAGGGATGATGCTGGCCAGGTACAGGCTCTCGGGCAGGTTCAGCTCGCTGGGGCGCTTGCCGTAGTAGAACAGGGCCGCATCTTTCACGCCGTACACGCCGCGCTTGCCGCTGGGCCAGCGGTACTTGCTCGGGCCCCACTCAATGATGTTGAGGTAGACCTCGAACATGCGCTGCTTGCTGGCCAGGCCGGTGTTTTCGATGAGCCACACCATCAGGGCCTCCTCGATTTTGCGGGCCACGGTTTTCTGACGGGTCAGAAACACGTTTTTCACTAGCTGCATCGAGATGGTACTGCCGCCACGGGCAAAGCGCCGCTCCTTGATGTTCTGGATGGCCGACTTCACAAACGCCTGCTCCATGAAGCCGTGGTGCGAGAAAAAGCGCGGGTCCTCGGCGGTGGTAATGGCGTGGATGAGGTAGGGCGACACGTCGTTGTAGGGCACGAAATCGGGATTCTGCGGCCCCACGGCGAAGGTGCGCACCGAGTCGCCCTTGTCGTTGTACACGGTTTGCAGGAAGGGCGTGTTCAGCTTGTTCAAATCCTCCTCGCCGAAGCGGGTGAGGCGGAAATTCTTGCCCCGCAGGCTCGAATCAAACTTGAGGCTGTCCACGTTGGCCATGTCGAGGCTGGCGCTGAGGTGGTAGCGCAGCGTGCCCGTGCCCTGCGTGCCCCGGATTTCGTCGAAAATACCGGTGGGCAGCGAGTTGAAGAAGTCGTTGGCTTCGGTTTCTTCCGAGGTAATGTTCAGGTTGATGGCCCGGCTGGGCTTGGTCCAGATAGCAATTTCGGGGTTGAGCACGATTTTATTCACCGTGATGCGGCTGCCCTTTTCCAGGGCCAGCGTGCCGCGGCCCAGCGTGGCCACGAAGTCGAGCGCGCCACGCTTCACCTCAATCTCGTTGGCGGCCAGCTTGGGGTGGTAGAGGCTGAAGCCGCGCGCCGCCAGCGAGCCGCGCACGGTGAGGCGGCCGCCGGTATCGTCGTCGTCGAACTCCTTGCCATCGACGCGTACCAGCACCGTGTCGAAGCTCACCAGCGCACCGAAGCGCTTGGGCACGTAGGGCAGCTGCACCGAGCCGCCCACCCCGAACACCCGCGCCGTGAGGGCGTAATCGCCGGGCTCGATGTGCCCGCTCACGCCTAGTTGGTTGGCCAGCGAGTCGACGGTGGCCGTCATGCGGCCCGAAATGTCGCCGTCTTGAATTTTCAGCTCGGGCAGGCGTAGCACGGCCGAGTGACGCGGGCTCTCGAAGCTCACGAAGAAGTTCTGGAAGCTGGCCTCGCCGGGCACGTTGTCGAACACCGTTTCGAGGGCCTGGTTTAGCAGCAGGCCGTAATTGGTGCCTTTGGAATTATCGCGCGCTACTGCCGGGTTGGCCTTCTTCTTAATCAGGAAGCCGTAATTGTCGGAAGTCTCGGTTTTGCGGGCCGTGAGGCGGGCCGTCACAATCTGCAAATCGCTGAACACGGGGCGTCCGGCAAACAGCGAGCGCACGCTCAGGCTGGCCTGCAGGCGGCGGGCGGTGAGCAGCGTATCGGTGGGCGTGGCGCGGGGCACCAGGCTCATCCCCTGAATCTCAACCGTTTTGAAGCCGGCAAACCGGGCCGGGCCCAGCGTCAGCGTTACGGGGTATTTGCGCTCAACTTTCTCTTTCACAAGGGCCAGGGCCGAAGTAAGCAGCTGCTGGCGCTTCCACTGAAACACGGCCAAAGCCAGGAGCACCACGGCCACGAGGCCGCTGGCGATGCCAATGAGAAGACGCTTGGTCGAAGGAGGTATGCGCACGGAAATCAGTCAGGTGGATTGGCTTAGCCAATGCCAAAGGTAAGAAAAGGGCGGCGGGGTTTGGCCCCGCTTAACGCAAAAGCCCAAACGCAAGTGCCACGGTGGCCGGAATGGCCCGCCCGCCGGCTGCGCATGTTACGCTTAGGTTAAATAACGGTGTACTCGGGTTGCCGGAAGCATCGTGGCGCCCGGCGGGCTGGTTTTCGGGCGGCCCGGGCCCGCGCTGCCCGCTATTTTTGTGCCATGCCCAGCCCCCTCCTCGCCCTCTCGCCCCTCGATGGGCGCTACGCCCGCGCCACCGCGCCCCTGGCCTCCCGCTTCTCCGAAATGGCCCTGATACGCTACCGCGTGCTGGTCGAAGTCGAATACTTCATTGCCCTGGCCGAGTTGCCGCTGCCCCAGCTGGAAGCCGTGCCGGCCGATGTATTCCCGGCCCTGCGCGGCCTCTACGAGAACTTTGCGGAGGCCGACGCCGAGGCCATCAAAGCCCATGAGGCCATCACCAACCACGATGTGAAAGCCGTGGAATACTGGCTGCGCGATGAGTTTACCAAGCTCGGGCTGGCCGATTTTATCGAGTTCATTCACTTCGGCCTGACGTCGCAGGACGTGAACAACACGGCCATCCCGCTCAGCTTCCGCGATGCGCTGATGGGCGTGCTGCTGCCGGCCTACGCCCAGGTACGCAACGCCCTGGCCACCCGCGCCCAGGAGTGGGCCGCCGTGCCCATGCTGGCCCGCACCCACGGCCAGCCCGCCTCACCCACGCGCCTGGGCAAGGAGATTGAGGTATTCGTGGCCCGGCTCGACGCGCAGGTGGCGCTGCTGGCCCAGGTGCCGTTCGGGGCGAAATTTGGCGGCGCCACCGGCAACTTCAACGCCCACTTCGCCGCCTACCCGGGCACCGACTGGCACGCCTTCGCCGCCACTTTCGTGAACGAGCGGCTGGGCCTGCACCGTTCCTTCCCCACCACCCAGATTGAGCACTATGACCACCTGGCGGCCCACTGCGACGCCCTCAAGCGCCTCAACACCATTCTGATGGACCTGGCCCGCGACGTGTGGCAGTATATCTCGCTGGGCTATTTCAAGCAAACCATCAAGGCCGGTGAAGTTGGCTCGTCGGCCATGCCGCACAAGGTGAACCCCATCGACTTCGAAAACGCCGAGGGCAACCTGGGCGTGGCCAACGCCCTGCTCGAGCACTTTGCCGCCAAGCTGCCGGTTTCCCGCCTGCAGCGGGATTTGACGGACTCGACGGTGCTGCGCAACCTGGGCGTGCCGCTGGGCCACATCCTCATCGCGCTGGGGGCGTTGCAGCGCGGCCTGGGCAAGCTGGCCCTCGACCAGTCGGCCTTGGAAAAAGACTTGGAAGCCAACTGGGCCGTGGTGGCCGAGGGCATCCAGACCATTCTGCGTCGCGAGGCCTACCCCGACCCTTACAACGCCCTCAAAGCCCTGACGCGCACCGGCGAGGCCATTTCGGCCCAGAGCATCGGGGCGTTTATTGACGGGTTGAATGTAAGCGAGTCGGTGAAAGCGGAATTGCGCGGCATCACGCCGCACCGCTACGTGGGGCGGTAGGCAAGTTGACAGGCTGGTATTTTAATGCGTCATTCCTTTCCGTAATTGCCCCATGCGCCTTCTGCTACACCTGTTTTTCGCGGCCGCCTTTCTACTCGATGGCGGTTTTGGCACCTGCTCTTCCTGCCGCACTCTGCCCCCACCGACCCCGCCCAGCATCATGAGCTGGGACGCCGCCGGGATTTCGTGGTGGTCGGCTGCGGTGAGCGGCCGGCGGCTGCCCACCACAGCCGGGCTCACCGGCACGGGCGGCACCACGATGACACCGGCCCCGACCATTATTCCTACTCTTGGGCTGACGGTACCCCTCGCCGTGGGCACCTATGTGCTCAATGCATCGTCCGAAGCCTCGGCCCAGTACGAAGTATTCGATGGCACCATCCGCCGCCAGTACTACGCGGGCGCCCAGGCTGGTGCGCTGGTGGGCAGTGGCACCATCGTGGTCACCAACCTCTCAACCAATCAGATTTCGGGCACTTTCGAGTTCACCGCCATCGACGGTAGCACCGGCGCCACCCAAGCTGTAAGCAATGGCGCCTTCGCCGTCAATCTGTAAGCGAAGCCGATACTGAGCTTGAGGCCGCACATGAAAGCTGCATGAAGACTGCGGCGGGAAAGACTCTATATTGCAGATGCGATATAGCGCCCTTCCCACCGATGCCCGACGCCCAGCCCCTCCTCGTTCCACTGCCTCAGCAGCAGCAGCCTACCGCCGCCCAGGAATGCCGCATTGCGGAAGCCGTCGCAACCGTAGCGCCGCACGCCGACCTGCACCCCGGCGTCACCATCATTGCCAATCTGCTGCTCGACCGCGTCGAGTACATGTCGGCGCGCGGCCTGCACCAGCTCGAAACTACCCAGGAAGCCATTCGGGCGCTGGGGTCGGGCTACTGGACTGAATATTTCAACCCCGCCGACGCTGAGGACTACCTGCCCAAGGTGTTCGAGATGATTCAAAGCCCCGACCCTTGGGCCGTTACCAGCGTGTTTCAGCAGGTGCGCATCGGGCCGGGCCGCAGCTACCGCTGGCACCTGAGCGCCACGCGGGTGCTGCTGCGCGACGAGGACACCGGGCAGCCGCTGCTGCTGGTCACGAATTCCATTCCGGTCGACCCCATCCACCACGTCACGCACAAGGTGAGCCGGCTGCTGGCCGAGAACAATTTTCTGCGCCAGAATGCGGCCCGTTTCGGCCAGCTCACCCAGCGCGAGCGCGAGGTGCTGCGCCTGCTGGCGCTGGGCCACTCGGCCCCGGAAATTGCCGGGCAGCTCTTTATCTCGGCCCAAACGGCCGAAACCCACCGCCGCAACCTGCGCCGAAAGCTGGGTGCCTCCACCACGTTCGAGCTAAGCGAATACGCCCGCGCCTTCGACCTGATTTAGGCAGGCAGGCCCGTTTTTCGGCGGCTCTCCCAGTGGCATGCTGTTGCTGGCATGCGCAGGCAGCCGCTTTGGCCTAACTGCTTTGCCCGCGGCTGGCGGCCGCCGTGGTATGTTTGCCATCCTAACCCACGTTCCACATTTTTGCTTTCCCATGTTTTCACGCTCGCTGCGGCAACCGGCCGCTTTGCTCCTGCTCACCACCCTCGCCGCCTGCTCATCGAGCAAGAAAGACGACCCCAAACCCGACCCGGCAGGCATCAGCTGGACGGTAGATGGCGGTATGGTGAGCACCACGACCACGCAGTCGCAGCAAAGCAACGGCCTTATTTCGATTGCCGGCACGGTGGCCAACGGCGGCGCTTCAAGCTACCTGTCGCTGCAAATACCTAACGCCGTGGGCACGTACACCTTCGGTTCATCGTCGCTGGCTTCGGCCACATACAGCACCACGTCGGGCTCCAACACAACCGTGTATTATGCCGGGCCGCTGCCCCTCAGCACCGGGCAAACCGTCATCGGCTCGGGCACTATCGTGGTCACGTCGCTCACGGCCACCAATGTGAAAGGCACCTTTACCTTCAGCGGCAACAATATCAATTCCAACACCTCCAAGGCCATCACCAACGGCACGTTCAACGTCGGGCTGTAGGCTGATTTCCGGGCTTGACAAGCCGCCGTCGCTCCCCCGGGCGGCGGCGGCTTTTTTCAGGGGCGGGCCTGCCTGTTACTTTTACCGATTCAACCGCCCACCTGCCCCGTGCCCCAGCTCTCCGATACCGTCGTTCACCCCGACTGCCGCCACTTCCGCGGCGACCTGCCTTGCCGCCCCAACAAAACCCACGGCTACGTGTGCGAGGGCTGCCCCGTGTATGCGCCCGTGACCAGCCGGATTCTGATTATCAAGCTCGGGGCCATTGGCGACGTTATTCGGACCACGCCGCTGCTGCGCCGCCTGCGCCAAGAGCGGCCGGGTTGCTACATCACCTGGCTCACCCTCACGCCCGCCATTTTGCCTCAGGGCGAGATTGAGGAGATTCTGAAATTTGATTTTGCCAGCGCCCTGCAGCTGCAGGGTCGCGAGTTCGATGTCGCCATCAACCTCGACAAGGAGAAAGAGGCCTGCGTGCTGCTGAACAACATCACCGCTAAGGAGAAATTCGGCTACGCCCTGCGCCCCTACGACGGCGTGGCCTGGCCTGTGAACGAGCTGGCCGCCCACAAATTTCTCACCGGCATCTTCGACCAAACCAGCCAGGCCAACACCAAGCCCTATGTACAGGAAATCTTCGAACTCTGCGGCTTCGATTTCCGGGGTGAAGAGTACGTGTTCGACACCCACGACGACAAGGGCTACGACTGGAGCCAACTGCCCGCCGCCCGCCCCCGCATCGGCCTCAACACCGGCTGCGGCGACCGTTGGACCACCCGCCTCTGGAGCACCGACAAGTGGATTGAGCTCATCCGCGGCCTGCAAGCCGCCGGCTACACGCCCGTGCTGCTGGGCGG
>NZ_BAAGZM010000158.1:0-7938 GCF_054778495.1 Hymenobacter agri | reverse complement strand
GCCGGCCCGAAAAAGGGGGGCGGGCAGCAGCGTGAAGGCCCGGCCCGTTACGGCCACCCGCACGGCATTCCAGCCCCGCAGCGCCAGGTAATCGTGCTGGGCGGCAAGGGCGGGCACGCCGCCGGTGCCCAGCTGGTATTCTTCGAGCGCCACAAACTTGCGCCGCTCCACATCGGCAACGGCCACATAGAGCCGGGCCGGGCCCGCCAGCAGATAGAGGTTGTAGGCGCCGGGATTGGTTGGGTCGAAGGTTTCGTCGCGCAGCTGTAGCAGCGCCGAAGGCGCACCCGATGGCGCAGAAACAGAAAGAGAAGCAGAAGCAGGCACGAATCGAAGCTAAAACGGGCCGGGCGGCCGGGGCTAAAGATACAGCCTGACCGCAGCAAACGGGTGCGGGGCAAGCCCGCCGGCCCCGCTAAAGGGCGGCCGCGCTACGAAAAGCGCAGCTGCGGCACGAAAATATCGTCGGGGCTGAGCACCTGCCGCAGCACCGGATGCAGCTGCGCCGGTGGCAGCTGCTGCAGCTGCCGGGGCACAAACCACTGCAGTTCAGTGAGCAGCTGGGCATCGGGGCGGTGCTCGGGGTCGTGGCCCAGCACCGGGGCACTGGCGTCGTCGGCCAGCACTTCAAAAAATAGCTCCAGGGCCTGGAGCGGGCCCTGGCTGAACTCGTGCAGGTGCAGAAAGCGCCCGACGCGCACCGACAGCCCGGTTTCTTCGCGAAACTCGCGTACCAACGCATCTTTCAGGCTTTCGCCAAACTGCCAGCCCCCCCCCGGCGGCGACCAAAAGGCCGCCTGTCCGGGCAGCAGCCCCCGGTGGGCCGCCAGCAGCATACTCCCCTCGCGGAGCAGCAGCCCACCCACGCGCACGCGCACGCGGCCGGCGTAGTCCTGCAGCAGGGCATCGGAAAAATCGGATTCAGAAGCAGATAACATGGGAGTAGCTGGTGGGGCCGCACGCGGCGCGGCGGAGGAACTGACCGACTAACGGCGGCCCCGCCACATTGTTTTGCTTAAATGATGGAAAAATGAAGATAGAATGCCGGCGCCGGAGTCGCAATTTCAGCACCGGACGAGTAGCCCGGCTGGCGGTAGGCACCGGCCGGCTACTGGCGGGCCAGACGCCGACGGGCCTGCCAGCGCCGCAACCGGCTTAGAATATATACCAGCAGCAAGGCGGCGAACCCAGCCGCCACGAGCGGCAACAGCAGCGTGAGTACCACGCCACCCACGGCCGCCGAGTTTTCGACGGTTGCCAGCACCGGATTGGCCAAGCCGCCGGTAGTGGCCGAGGAGGCGCCGCGCAGCAGTGCCGTACCGGTTTGAATCAGGCCGGCCGTGCCGCCGCCCACCGGCACGCCCAGCGTCCAGCGCAGGGTGGGGTCGAGGTGGGGCAGGGCCGAGGTCATGAGAATGGTGCCGGCCACAAAGGAAGCCGGGGTGGTGAGCGTATCGAGGAAGTGGTCGAAGAATGGCACGTAGTAGCCCACGATTTCGGCCACCATAGCCGATGCCAGCGTGATGAGCGCCGCCCAGGTGCCCAGCCAGGCAAAGCCGGCCGAGGGCGTGAGGTAGCCGGTGTGGTAGGCAATGCTGGCGGCCAGCAGCGGTACAAATACCCGAAAGCCGCTGCACGCCGCCAGCCCCAGGCCCAGCGCGCCCGCTACCACATACTGCATAGCCGGTCCGGTTTCCATCATGGCGTCGGAAGCGAAAGTGAAGTCGAAAGATAGGGGAGCGGCAGCCATAACTGTACCTTTGGCGGCTGCCCCCCATTATGGCGCCGCTTGCCGTTGTAGGGCGCTTTTTCAGGCCTAGAAAGTTCTTGCAGCGCGAGCCTGGTACAAGGCGGAATAAAAACGCCGGCTGGCGTTACCGGCCCGGCATAAATCTCAATCATAACCTTTCGCATTCGTGTCTTCTGATAGTCAGGTAACTAATCATAATGCAGCGCCGGCTTCAGCCGAAGCGCTCGAAAGCCGCATCCGGCGCAAGCTCGAGCGCCAGCATTTTATGCACCTCATCGGGGCCGACCTCACCGTCATCACGCCCGGCCGCGTCGAGGCCGAGCTGGCGCTGCAGGTGCAGCACCAGCAGCAGCGCGGCTTTGCACACGGCGGCCTGGTGGCGACAATGGCCGATTTGGTGGCCGGCTTCGCGGGCGTCACGCTGATTCCGGACGAATACGGCCTTGTTACGGCCGATTTGCGGGTGTCGTACCTGCACCCCGGCGTGGGGCAGCGCCTGCGGGCCATTGGCTGGGTGCTGAAAGCCGGCCGTCGCCTGCACTTCTGCGAGGCCGAAGTATGGTGCGATGAGCTGCTCATTGCCAAAGCCAGCGCCACCATGGCGGTGGTGGAGCCCCAGAACTAATTTAAAGCAATGGAAAAGGGCATTCTTCAGGCCGAACTCAGCACATGGCTGGGGGAAGTAATCACCACTGAAAAGCTCCCTGCTGAAATTTGCGCTTTTCGGTTCGGACTCGGAGAAGTTGCGGAAGGATACGTGTTGTATCTGGCCGGCTCGAACCACCACGACGAAACGGACGACGAATGGGCCGCTTACCCACCGGAATTTGTTGCGGCCACAGAATTGGTGATTCCTGCTGCTGGTGACGAAGAATGGTACTGGGTGCTGCTCGACGTAATCTATTCCCTTGGCAAGGTGTTGAGGTCCGCTCCAATATCCAGCTCGTTTCTAGGTGGCCACACTCCGGTGTACACTGGCTTCGAGAGTGGTGATTTATATCGTTTAAAATAATGCTTTCCCTCCGCACCCCGTCCGTCCGCGACTATTTCCCCTACGAGCCCACCGACGACCAGGCCCTGCTCTTCACCCAGCTTGATGCTTTCTTGAAGGACCAAATGCCGGGCCGCAAGGTGTTTGTGCTGCGCGGCTACGCGGGCACCGGCAAAACCACCGTGGTGAGCGCCCTGGTACAGTGGCTGCACAAAATGCAGCGCAAATACACCCTGATGGCCCCCACCGGCCGCGCCGCCAAGGTAATGGCCGGCTACGCGGGCGTGTCCGCCAGCACCATCCACAAAAAGATTTACCGCCAGACCAGCGGCGCGCCCTCCGAGCGGCTCAACTTTCAGCGCCAGCCCAACCGCACCGAGCAAACCCTGTTCATCGTGGACGAGGCCTCGATGATTTCGGACGAGAAAGCCTTCGGCGAAAACGGCCTGCTCGACGATTTGATGGGCTACGTGTTCGAAAAAACCAGCAACAAGCTGCTGCTCATCGGCGACACGGCCCAGCTGCCGCCCGTGGGCCAGCTCCTGAGCCCGGCCCTCGACCCCGAGCTGCTGGCTCACCGCTTCCGCGCCGATGTTGCCCACGTGGAGCTGCGCCAGGTGATGCGCCAGGCGCAGGAGTCGGGCATTCTGGTGAATGCCACCGAGCTGCGCGAGGAATTGCGCGAGCAGGTACCCAACATTCAGCTACACACCCAAGGCTTCCGCGACATCTTCAAGATGGGCGGCGACAAGCTGGAAGATGGCCTGCGCTGGGCCTACCGCAACTTCGGCCACGAAAACACCACCATTATCTGCCGCTCGAACCGCAACGCCAATCAGTACAACCAACTCATCCGGCGGGCCCTGTTCGATGCGGAGGAGGAGATTGAGGGCGGCGACTACCTGATGGTGGTGCGCAACAACTATTTCTGGCTGCCGAAGGATTCGGAAATCGGCTTTCTGGCCAACGGCGACTTTCTGCAAATCACGAAAGTGGTTAGGCGCGAGGAGGTGTACGGCTTCCACTTCGCCCAGGCGCAGGTGCGGCTGGTCGACTATCCCGACGAGCCCGAGATTGAAGTGAAGCTGCTGCTCGATACGCTGCACACCGAAAGCCCGGCCCTGCCTGCCGACCGCAACAACGCCCTGTACCTGGCCGTGAGCGAAGACTACGCCCACCTGCCCACCAAGGCCGAACGCTACAAGGAAATGCGCAAGGACCCGTATTTGAATGCCTTGCAAATAAAATTTGCCTATGCCCTCACCTGCCACAAGGCCCAGGGCGGCCAGTGGCAGGCCGTGTTCGTCGACCATGGTTTTCTGAAGCCCGACGAGCCGCTGGCGGGCGAGTTTGCGCGCTGGCTCTACACGGCCATCACGCGGGCCTCGGAGCGGCTGTTTCTGCTCAACTTCCAGCAGCAGCTGGTGGGCGACCCGCCGCCCGAAGACTAAGCCGGGAACCGAACCGCGCTTCATCGGGTCTTCAGCAAGGGCGGCGCACTTTGGCCATAAATTTGCGAGGCCCGGCGAAAAGCCTAAATTTGTCCAACGCCAACCCTTCACCATCCTTTTTCAATAGCTTATCATGAAAAAATCATTGCTCTTCGCCCTGAGCCTGCTGGCTGCGACTTACACCACGGCCCACGCCCAGACTTCGGCCACCGCTGCTAAGCCCGCCGGCCCGGTGGCTGGCCCGGCCATCACTTTCGAAGAAGTGAAGTATGACTTCGGCTCAGTGGTAGCCGGCGGCACCGTCGACCACGTGTTCAAGTTCAAAAACACGGGTACTGCCCCCCTCGTCATCTCCAACATCGGCGTGAGCTGCGGCTGCACCACGCCGGAGTGGACGAAAGCCCCGGTGCTGCCCGGCAAAACCGGCACCATCTCGGCGCACTTCAACTCGACCGGCAAAATGGGCATGCAGAACAAAGTGCTGACCATTGAGTCGAACGCCGCCGCTGGCAACACCACGGTATCGCTGGTAGGCGAAGTGAAAGAAGCCACCACCGCCAACGCCGTGCCGGCCATGACGACGGTGAGCGACGTGAAAATGAAAGACGAAGGCGACAAAACCAAGGTGAAAGCCGGCGGCGCCAAAATGAAAGTAAAAGCGAAGAACTAGCCCGCCGGCAGAATTACTCCCACCGTGTTTTGACTGCACAAAAAAGGCCTCCCGCATATGCGGGAGGCCTTTTTTGTGTCGATGCAAGCCCCTACAGCTCGCGCACGGCCAGCAGCAGGCTCACCCAGCCGGCCACGAAGAGCAGCCCACCGATGGGGGCCACGGCGCCCAGCTTGGTGATACCCGTGAAGCAAAGCGCGTAGAGCGAGCCGCTGAAGACTACAATGCCGCCGGCCCAGAGCGCGCCGGTGGTGCCCAGGGCGCGCAGCTCGGGCCGGGCTGCCCACAGCACCCCCACGGCCAGCAGGGCCAGTGTGTGGTAGAATTGGTAGCGCACGGCCGTTTCGAAGGTGTCGAGACGACCGGCGCGCACCAGGGTATCGTGCAGGGCGTGGGCCCCAAAGGCGCCAATGGCCACCCCCAGCGCGCCAAACAGGCCAGCCAACTGCAGCAGAAGTCGAGCAGTCATAAGTGAAAAGCGGAATGATGAATGAGGCCGTAAAGGTAGGGCTGGCTGCGGGCTGCGCGGTTAAATCTGGCGCTTAAGGCGTAGCGTGGTGGTTTGAAACTCCCCGTCGGGGCGGCGCAGCAGCAGCAGCAGGCTGCGGCCATCCTGCGAATGCAGGAGGCGGCTGAGCTGGGTGAGGTTGAAAAAGTTGGCCGGGATGAGGTTGATGCTGACCAGTTCCATGTTGGGCTCCAGGCCCGCCGCCGCCGCCGGCGAATTGGGCATCACGTTCAAAATGACGAACCGCCGCAAATCCGAACCAATGGCCATGAATTCAATACCGGCCATGTCGTGTTCAAACCCATCGTGAAACTGCTGGTTGGGCCGCAGCAGCAGCAGCTGGTGGGGGTAGTCAATCACCAACGAAAAGCGTTTCAGGAGTTCGTAGCCCACATTGCCGTTGCGGGGTACGTCGATTCGGCGGTGCACATCGGCCGGATTAGGGAACGACGTGAGCACATTGGGCAGCGAGTAGCGGCCTAGCTGCAGGCGTGGCACCCGGCCCAGAAACCCCTGTACGACGCCCGTCAGGCCCCGGCCCAGGTCGGCGGGCAGGCGCCTAGTGGGGGCTTGCAGGCGCGGGTCCGAGTCGAGTTCGATGGAGATGGCATGGCTGGCGCCGGTATCGAGCACCAGCTTCAGGGGCAGCGTCAGCGAGTCGGTGAGTTGCACCGGGGTGGTGAAATAGGCTTTGTTGTTCTCCAGACTCAGCGGCAGCGTCGACCACTGCCGGCCCCGCGGCGCCCGGTACATTTCGGGCCGCGTGGCGAGCAGGTAGCCTTCTTCGGGCCGCAGCGTGATGACAAAGCTGCGAAACAGCTCCGAGCCCAGAATGCCGTGGATGGGAATGCCTACGTAGCCCGACAGGTTGAGCACATCCTGCGAGAGCACCAGCATGGGCATGTGGTCGGCCACCACGCCGGCCAGGGCTACGCGCACGCTATCGGTCTGGTATGCCTGCAGGCCGGTATCGGCACCCCCGGCGCCCGTAATGCGGAACGTCTGACCGTGACGCAGCTGCAGCGAGTCGGCCAACGCGGGCGAAGTAATGATGGCCGTGGCCACCCCGGTATCGAGCAGAAAATTGAACGGACCGTAGCCATTCAGCGTCGTGCTGACCACCAGTAGATTGCGTTGAATCTGCAACGGCACGCGAACCTGCGTACGCTTCGGGTTCTCCAGTCGAAACGGGCCTGTAAGGGTTTGTGCCCGGCACGAGCAGGCCCGGCCCGCGCCCAGACACAGGAAGAGTACAAGGAAACGTAGGCACGCGCAGAATACTCCCATAGGCAGGGCCTCGGGGCCCGAGCCGTAAATAAAGCGAAAAGTATCGCTTGGCCACCGAACGGCTCCTCCCGGCTACACCGGCTCCCAGGGGCCGGCCGGGTCGTAGCGCAGCGCACCGTGGCCCACGTGCAGCGGGGCCGCCACGTTGTTGTGGTAGAGCTGGCCGGTGCCCAGGCCCTGCGGAAACCCCTGCACGTCGTATTCGCCCGTGAGCTGGGCCACGGCATTCAGGCCCACGTTCGATTCCAGGGCCGAAGTCATCCACCAGCCAATCCCACGGTCCTCGGCCAGGGCAATCCAGCGGCGGGTGGCGGCATGCCCGCCCAGCAGCGTAGGCTTGAGCACAATGTAGGCGGGGTGAATTTCATCGAGCAGGGCCGCCTGGCGCGCGGGTGCCGTCACGCCAATCAATTCTTCATCGAGGGCAATGGGCAGGGGCGAGGTGCGGCAAAGGGCGGCCAGCGCTGCGGCTTGCCCCGCCGCCAGCGGCTGCTCAATGGAGTGCAGGTCGTAGGCGGCCAGCCGGGCCAGCTTTTGCGGGGCTTCGGCCGGGGTAAACGCGCCGTTGGCATCAACCCGAAGCGTAAGCTGCCCGGCGTCGGCCACGGCCCGGATTTCGGCAATGATGGCCAGCTCGGTAGCAAAATCGAGGCTGCCAATCTTCAGCTTGAGGCACGTATAGCCGGCCGCCAGCTTCTGCTGAATCTGCTCGCGCATGAAACCGGCGTCACCCATCCATACCAGCCCGTTGATGGGCAGCGCGGCCCGGCCCTGGCTGAAGGCATTGGCATAGAGCTGCCGCCGGCCGCCGTGGGCCAGGTCGAGCACGGCGGTTTCGAGGGCAAAGGTGAGGGCGGGCTGGCCGGGGCCCACCAGCGTGGGTACCTGCTGCACGTCCAGCGATGTAAGCCGGGCCGCATTTACCCGCTCGCACAAACCAGCAACGGCCCCGGCAAAGCCGGGGCCGTAGTCGGGGCTAAGGCCCGCCAGGGGGGCAGCCTCCCCCACGCCAATCAGCGTTGGTGCGTCGGCGTGGGTGAGGTGCAGGTACCAGGCCGTGTGCTCGGCCAGGGCCCCGCGCGAGGTGCGGGCCGGAAAATTGAAGCGCAGTACGCGCTGAGAAAACCGAAGGTGCAGCATGCCGCAAAGATGCGGCGGCGCTGTCGTATTCGGCGGGCGGCGCTAGGCTAGGCTAGGCTAGGCTTTGCCGGTGGCGGGCTTGGTGCTGGCGGGATTGGCTTTGCCGCGGCGGCTCACGAGGCCGCCTTTGCGGCCGGCGTC
>NZ_BAAGZM010000157.1:0-7939 GCF_054778495.1 Hymenobacter agri | reverse complement strand
GCGGCGCAGGGCGAGTTCATCGTGCCGCCGCGCACCTTCCGCATCGGCGATTCGGCGGCGGCCTGGGCTTCGTGCGCGCACGTGTTTGAGGGCGTGGCCGAGAACGGTGGGCAGGAGCATTTGTACATCGAAACGCAGGGCGCCTACGCCTTCCCGACGGAGATGGGCGGCGTGCGCATGATTTCCTCCACGCAGGGCCCCACGGCCGTACAGCGCCACACGGCCGTGGTGCTGAGCCTGGGCATGCACCAGGTGGAAGTGGACGTGACGCGCCTCGGCGGCGGTTTCGGCGGCAAGGAAGACCAGGCCACGCCCTGGGGCGCCCTGGCCGCGCTGGGCGCGTTCCTCACCAAAAAACCGGTGAAGCTGGTACTCGACCGCATGGCCGACATGCGCATGACCGGCAAGCGCCACCCCTACTCGTCCGATTTCAAAATCGGCTTCGATAAGGACCTGAAAATCGTGGCCTACGAGGTTGAGTTCTACCAGAACGCGGGCGCGGCGGCCGACCTCTCGCCGGCCGTGATGGAGCGCACGCTCTTCCACGCCACCAACGCCTATTTCGTTCCCAACGTGACGGCCACGGCCTATTCGTGCCGCACCAACCTGCCGCCCAACACGGCCTTCCGGGGCTTCGGCGGGCCGCAGGGCATGTTCGTGATTGAATCGGCCCTGGCCAAAGCGGCCGAGGAACTGGGCTTGCCCACCTCCGAGCTGCAGCGCCGCAACCTGCTGCGCGAGGGCGACCTATTCTCGTACCGACAGGCGGCCGAGGGCTGCCACGCCGAGCAGGCCTGGGACACAGCCGCCGCGGAGTTCGATTTAGCCGCTATTCGGGCCGAAGTCGCGCAGTTCAACCAGACCAATAAGCTCCGGAAAAAAGGCTTCGCGGTGATGCCCATCTGCTTCGGCATCAGCTTCACCAAAACGCCCATGAACCAGACGCGGGCGCTGGTGCACATCTACTCCGACGGCTCGGTGGGCATCAGCACGGGCGCGGTAGAAATGGGCCAGGGCGTAAATACCAAGATTGCGCTGGTGGCGGCCCGCACGCTGGGCATTTCGGTGAACCGCATCAAGGTGGAAACCACCAACACCACGCGCGTGGCCAACACCTCCCCCAGCGCCGCCAGCGCCACCGCCGACCTCAACGGCAAGGCCACCGAAATGGCCTGCCGCGCCCTGCGCGAGCGCCTGCTCCAGCACGCCAGCACCGAGTACACGCTCAACTACGAGGGCCTCGAAATCCGCGACGAGCAGGTGCTGGCGGCAGGAGTGCCCGCCGATACCAACTGGGAAAAGCTGGTGTCGTCGGCCTTCTGGAAGCGTGTGGCCCTCACCGAAAACGCCCACTACGCCACGCCCGGCCTGCATTTCGACGCGACAGTGAACCAAGGCCACCCCTTCGCCTACCACGTGTACGGCACGGCCCTCACCACCGTCACCGTCGATTGCCTGCGCGGCACCTACACCGTGGATGCCCTGCAAATTGCCCACGACTTCGGCCAGAGCTTCAACGAAATCATCGACCGCGGTCAGATTGAGGGCGGCGCGGTGCAAGGCATCGGCTGGATGACGATGGAGGAAGTGGCCTACAACGCCGAAGGCCGTCTACTCAGCAACTCACTGAACAGCTACAAAATCCCCGACATCTACGCCGCGCCCAAGGTGCTCGACGTGCATTTCCTCGACACGCCGGGCCACCCCAAGGCCGTCCTGCGCTCCAAGGCCGTGGGCGAGCCGCCGCTCATGTACGGCATCGGCACCTACTTCGCCCTGCGCGACGCGGTGCGGGCCTTCCAGGGGCACACGTCCCTCCCATTCTCGGCTCCAATGACGCCGGAAAAGGTGTTGGTGAGCTTGTACCCAGAGTTTGTGGGGGCGAGTGAGGTGGCTGCGGTGGCAGCTAAATAGCAGGCGCTATGTGGGGATTATTGAAGGCTTGGCTGCGGCCTTCGCCTCGTAATTCGTCAATTGAATGGATGGGTAATGTCATCATCCTTTCGATTGGCAAGGAATATGACACAGAAAAGCTTTCTGAAATTATCACCCTCAGTAATTCGGAAGACATTAAACGCGCAACTAATGTCATCGTCAATATTGGCGAATTAACATCCATCAATGTGATGGGGCTGGAGATTCTACTGCTCAAAGAAAAGCTGGCGAACCAAGGCCCTTACAGCGTAGTTTTTTGCGGCCTCAAGCCCGGAATAAGGACAATATTTGAAAGACTCGGCTCTGAAGAAGCATTCGGGGAATTGGTCAATTTCAATTCCGTTGACGAAGCACTTGATTTCTTGAAAAGAGTTTGAATAAAAAAGAGGCTGAAGCTCTCATAGCTTCAGCCTCTTTTTGTTTCTGCAGCACTATGAAAACAATAACTGCGGCAGCTTTTCACATGCTAGTCAGATAGATGGCTAGACGCCAGCAAACTTCACTGTGACAATAGGCTGGGTTTCGTCGCACCGAATCAGATAAGGTTGAGTGACGAGCAAGACGGTCGAATCTTTATAGGCAAAGTCGAACTCCTGCAGGATGCTGCTGTCGAAATCGCCCTGCCGGTTCAGCAATTCCGGAAAATGTTGTCGGTAAGCATCCTTCTCCGCTTTTTTGAGGGAATGCCAGTGCTTAAGCGTATCGGTACGGCTATGCTGGCGGCCGGCCCCGTGCGCGCAGCTCCAAAGGGCCTGTTCAAGCGAAACATCCCAGCGGTTGGGCTTGACGATGAGGGAGCCCCGGCTCATCGATAAGGGAATGACCACCTCCCCTTCGCCAAGCAGTTGCGTGCTGCCTTTGCGATGAATCACCGAATCTGACTTGAATTCCAACAGGTTGTGGCAGCTATCGGCAAAGACGGGCTCACCCGGCAGCACGTAGCGGTTGCGTAGCAGAAAGTCGTAGGCTTTGTACACGAATTCCCGGCGGCGGCTGGCCGCGTAGGCCAGCACCCGGCTGTACTCGCGGCAGTAGTCGGGCGTGGCCAGTTCGAGCGGCAGCCAGTCTTGGCCCGGGTTGTGCTGCTGTAGCAGCTCGCAGTTGCACTGATACATGTATATGCCCAGGTTGCGGCTGCCGGTATGCACGATGATGTACCAGTAGTCGTCCGAAGCCTCCAGGGCCAGGAAGTGGTTGCCGCCGCCCAGGCCTTCATCCGTCATGCCGTGTACCTCGCGTTCAAAGGCCCGGTAGTGCCGGGCTTTGTCAAACGGGCGGAGCACCTGCTGCCGGGGAATGCGCAGGTAGGCCACGCCACAGCCCATGTCCTTGCCGGTAACGAGCGGGTAAAAAACGTCTGTGGTTCGAAATGCCACCCCCACCGGAATGGACCGCTCGGAGCAGTAGTGAATATCCGGAAATACGGCGATTTGGCCGATGGATTCTTTTTCCTCGAAAGCGAGAAGGGATTGTAGCGCGTTCTGCTCCACGCCGCTACTATCCGTAAAATAGACTGTTTTCACAAGGTCTTCTTTACGATTGAAATAAAAGGGTCGCGCGCCGGGGAGCAGCCGCAAAATGCGCGCGATATCAGGAGCCTCAGCATAGGCTACGACAAAGGTATGCGCACCCGCCGTTTTCTTTCGCTGCACCTATGACGCCGGAAAGGGTTTTCGTACTTTTGCACCCCGATTTTTACGACCCTATCCGCTCCGTGCAACTTACTCGTTCTATTCGCCTCAGCACTCACGTGCAGGGCTTTCTGATTTATGCGGCTGGCGACACCGCCGCCGCGCTGTTGCTGCATCAGTTTAGCTGGCTGCGGCTGCTGGGCATGGCCCTGGTGGGCGGCCTGCTCTACTCCACGGAGGTGCCGGCCTTCTTCCGCTGGCTCGATTCGCGGGTGCCGGTGCGCCCCAGCAGCGGCCAGCTGCGCAAAACCAGCCGCGCGGCCCTCACCCTGCTCTACTTCAACCCGCTCTGGATTGCCCGGCACTACGTGTTTCTGGGCGTGTTCGGCGGGGCGGCCGAAACGCTGTCGCTGGCACTGCTGCCCGTGGCCGGCCGCTCCTTCCTGCTGAACGCGCCGGTGTCGCTGGCCGCCAACTACCTCATTCAAAACCGCATATCGGTGAGCCGGCGCTTCATAGCCAGCGCCGTGTTCTCGGGCATCATGGCCGTGTCGTATGCGCTGAGCGCGGCCTGGCTGTAGGGCGGCGGGGGCCGGCTACTTCGCTTGCCGGCAATTCAGAAACCAACAAAAAAGCCCCATTGCATTCAGCAGTGGGGCTTTCTGGTTATCATTCGTCAGGCTCCCCTCTCCTGGGGAGAGGGGCCGGGGGTGCGGCATCGCGCTACTGGGCCGCCTTCGCCCGACGCCCCTGCAAAATCCGGTAGAACGAGCGGGTCTGCACCTCTTCCAGCGTGAGGCCGGTGGCGAGGATTTCCTCTTCCGAAATCGCGCCGCAGTTCAGGGCTTTCAGGAAGAAGTTGAGCAGGCCCTGACCGGTGGCGGCGTCGTCGAAAATGTCGCCGGTGAGGGTAGAAATGGCGGCGCGCTCCACGAAGGTTTTTAGGCGGAAAACCGCGTCGTCGTAGCTGCTGAGGAAGAAGTTATAGGTGGCCGCGTAACGCATCGGCAGCTGCGCGGGGTTCAGGTCCCAGCCCTGGTAGAAGCCGTTGATGAGCGAGTGCGTGCTGTGGTGGTAGGCCTGGCGCCAGGCGTTGTGCACCGATTCGCGGTTTTCGCGCAACTGGGCAAAGGTCAGGTTGTCGCCGCGGTGCGGGCCGATGGGCATCACGTTGGTGGCCCCATCGGAGAGGAAGATGCCGGTGCCGCCCAGCGCCACCTTGGTCATGTGGTGGGCGAAGTCGCACACCGGGTGCGCCATGGTCTGGTACCGGGCCGTGATGCCGCAGCTGGCCGTGTAGTCGTAGGTGCCGAAGTGGGCCGCAATGCAGCGCCCCTCGCTGGCCCGGATGATGCGCATGAGCGGGTTGCGCCCTTCCTCGTCCATGATGATTTGCGTGGCTTCCACCATCGTCTCCATTTTGAGCGTGCCGGGGGCCAAGCCGTTGGCCTTTTCCAGCAGTTCAAACAGGCGCACCATCGTCGTCATCTGCTCCGGAATGGTCACCTTGGGCAGCATCACCACGAAGTTGTCGGGCAGCTTGCCGCCGGTTTCGGCCAGCAGCGTAGTCAGAAAAATGTCAAACGTGCGCACGCCGCGCTGCTTCAAATCTTCGGTAAAAGGCTTGATGCGGATGCCGATAAACGGCGAAAGCGTGCCCTGCTGCATGCCCTTAGCCACCTCCTTGGCGGCGCGCACGGCGGTTTCGTCCTCCTCGGCGTCGGGCCGGTTGCCGAAGCCGTCTTCGAAGTCAACGCGGAAGTCTTCCACAGCCTCACGCTTCAGCTTCGCTACAATCTTATTGTAGACCGAATAAGCCAGCCAGGCGGGCTCCTGCTTGCGGTCCTCGGGGCTCAGGGCGTCGAGTTTGGCGGTGAGGGCGGCCACGTCGGCTTCGAGCGTAGGCAGCTGCTCGTGGTTTTTGAATTGCAGCGCGCGGGCCAGCTCCACGAAGTTGGGGGCGTAGGTGAGCAGGTTGTTGAGGGCGATTTCGCCCATCTTCACGCAGGTATCGGCCTTGAAGAGGTTGGCGCCGCCGTACACGGTGTGCACAGGCTGGCGGTCGGGCCGGTCGCCGGGATAAGTCTGTTGAAATTTGATATTAGCCGCGCCGAGCTGGTCGAGCAGGGCGGCTTTGTCGGATTCGGGTAAGCTGAGTTTCATTGGTGGGAATTGGTATTGCGGGGTAGAGACGCAACATTTTGCGTCTCGTCGTTGCTGATGTTGTTTAGTTGTTTGTTCGAACGGTGCGGTTTCGGTTGTTCAACGCGAGTCGTTCAACGACGAGACGCAAAATATTGCGTCTCTACATCGTTCTCACGACCCTCTATAGGTAGAATAACCGAACGGGTTCAGTAGCAGCGGCACGTGGTAATGCGCGTTTTCGGCCACGTTAAACACGATTTCCACGAAGGGATAAAAATTTGCCGTACCGTCCTGCGCGAAATACTCCTGGGTGTAGAATTTCATTTTATACAGGCCCAATTCCACCTGCTTTTCTTTCGGCAGTAAGTCGGGAATACGGCCGTCGGCGTTGGTTTTGCCGCGGGCTATTTCCTGCCAATTATCGCCAACTTGTTGCAGCAGCGCGATGCTGACGTTGGCCGCCGGCTTGCCCTTGGTAGTGTCGAGAATGTGGGTGGTAATCTGGCTCATGCGGCGAGGAGTTTTTCGAGGCGAATGTGAGTGATTTTATCCTGCTCATCGGCAGCAATTAAAATTTCGTCGGCGGGCTGGTTGGGCAGACGGGCTTGCAGCAGGGCCAGCATCTCATCGGCCGTTTTGCCGGTAGCGCACACGATGAAGATATAGCCGAACTTGCGCTCGTAGTTCTCATTGCCCGTCGCCAACGCCTCCAGCGTGGCCTGCGAGGCCTGGCGGACGGAGGCCTGCTCGCCCTCGGCCCAGGTGCTGGTACTGGCGAACTTGGCGCGCAGGGCTTCCACGTCGCCGCCGATTTTGGGGTGATGAGTGAAGGCTTCGCGCCAGTCGGCTTCAGTCAGGCTATTCCATTGGGCGGTGGCTTCGCGCAGCAGCGTTCCAGTGTCGCTAATGGGGAATTGCGCGGCCATGTTCGCTACCCACGCCGTGGAGCCGCAGCACTTTTGCAGCGCTTCGGTGAGGGCGGGTTTGGGCAGGTGGTTGAGTTCGGTTAGGGTCATTATTTATCTTCTTTTTCGCGCAGTTCCGGGTGGGCAATGTTACGGGCCATAAACTCGATGGTCCCTTTATCACACCGTGCTTTCTCTGCAAAAGCAATACCTACGCCGCAGCCAATCAGCGCAATTATTACTGCCGAGTTCAAGCCCCAAGCATTGCGCATATTCAGCCAGATAATCACCCCGAGAATTGCACCAATAACTGTCGGAGAAATAAATATCTGGAGCCACGCTAGCGACGAAAGAAACCATTCAATGATTTTCATTCGGGTAGCTGATTACTTGCGCGGTAGAGATGCTTCGACTACGCTCAGCATGACGTTCTTTTTATTTCAAATACACTACTTCACCGTTGGGAAGCGGTTCACGTTCTTGTAGTAGATGTATACCGACGGCTCCTGGCCCATGGCCGTGGCCCACTGCTGGCAATAGGGCGCCATCCAGATGGAATCGCCTTGTTGAACTGGGTACCAGCACTGGTCGAGCATGTAGATAGCCTGGCCTTCGAGGTACATCAGGCCGTGCTCCATGATGTGGGTTTCGACCATCGGCAGGTTGCCGCCAATGCCGTAGGTGAAGATGTTCACGGCCATATCGAAGCCCAGTTCGTTCGGTAGCAATTCCTGGATGCGCAGGGCCTCGTCGTTCATGTAGATGGGGGCTTTGCTGTAGTCGCGCTCGCCCCAGTACACGCCCGGCGTGGCGTGGCCCGCCAGCGGCTCATACACTTTGTGGAAGGTGAGCAGCTGCGTGCCGGCCTCGGGCTGGCTAAAATCGTAATGCTGGCCCACGGGCACGTACACATACTCGCCCACTTTCAATTGGCGGGTTTCGCCGCCCACGGTGGCCGTGCAGCTGCCCTGCACCACGTAAAAGAAAATCTGCGAGGTCTCGGTTTCGCCCTGCACGCGGCCGGCGTCGGTGAGGGTAATGAGCGTCTGGCAGAGGCGGGCGCCCATCTGCTCGTTGATGATGACGTTGGTGGTGCAGCCCGTCCAGCCGGGCACGTTGCTGTTGATGTAACCATCGGGGGCAATGATGGCGTGGTTGCGCTTCACCACGGAGCGCGTCAGGGCGGACATTTCCATGTACGGGTGGGAATTAGAAATCAGAAGAAAAAAGCCCGTCATGCCCATCTGGCGTCCGCGCAGTCGAAGCATCTCTACCGCGCAAGAATTTGACTTACTCTCGCGGTAGAGATGCTTCGACTGCGCG
>NZ_BAAGZM010000156.1:0-7948 GCF_054778495.1 Hymenobacter agri | reverse complement strand
GCGTGCAGCAGGCGCTGCTGGGCCAGATTCTGGGCCAGGTGCCGGCCGCCATTGCCACCCTGCACGGCCCCGAGCACCGGTTTTCGTTCTTCAACGAGCCCTACCAGGCCTTGGTGGCGGGCCGCGGCGAGCTGGGCCGGCCGGTGGCTGAGGTGCTGCCCGAAGTAACCGAGCAGGGCTTCATTCACCTGCTCGACCGGGTGTACGCCACCGGCCAGCCTTTCGTGGGCTCCGAAACTCTGCTGATGCTGCACGACCCGGCCACCGGCCAGGCGTCGCAGCGCTACATCGACCTGCGCTACCAGCCGCTGTTCGACGGGCAGCAACGCCCGCAGGGCATTCTGGCCTTCATCGTGGATGTAACTGACCGGGTGCGGGCCCGCAAGCAGGCCGAAACCCTGCAAACCGCCATGCTGGGCGTGCTCAAGCGCCAGGGCCAGGAGCGCGAAAACGTGTACCAGTTGTTCGAGCAGGCCCCGGCCGCCATTTGCCTGCTGCGCGAGCCCGAGCACCGCGTCGACTACTGCAACCCTGCCTACCAGGGCCTGTTTCCGGGCCGCGAGCTGCGCGGGCGCGTGTTCGCCGACGCCTTTCCCGAAGCACCCGAGCTGCGCCAGCTCTTCGACGGCGTGTACGATGACGGCCACACGCAATTTCAAAGCGAGGTGCCCGTGCTTATTCCGCAACCGGGGAGCCAGCCGGCGCGCACACGTTATTTCGACTTCACCTACCAAGCCTACCGCGAGCAGGGCCGCATCGTGGGCGTGTCCGTGTTCGGGTTCGATGTGTCGGTGCGCGTGCGCACCCGGCAGGAGCGCGATGCCCAGCAGCAGCTGGTAGAAACCGTGTTTGAGCAGTCGCCCACCGCTATTTGGGTGGCGGAAGGGCCCAATTACGTGTTCAGCCTCGTGAATCCGCTGATGGCCCAGTTGCTGGGCCGCACCCGCGAGCAGCTGCTGGGCCGCCCCTACTTCGAGGCGCTGCCCGAACTGGCCGACCAGGGCCTGCCCGAGCTGCTGGCCCAAGCCTGGGAAAACGGCGAAACCGTGCTGGTGAACGAGTTGCCGGCGCACCTGTCGCACCACCGGCCCGACGAAACGGGCTACTTCAGCTTCGTGTTTCAGCCCTTGCGCGACGGCCGGGGCAACGTGAGCCGCATTGCCTGCGTGGCCACCGAAGTTACCGACCAGGTACTGGCCCGCCAGCAGGTGCAGGCCACCAACCGCGAGCTGCACCACACCAACCAGCGCCTGCTACGCACCAACGCCGACCTCGACACCTTCGTGTACACGGCCTCGCACGACCTCAAAGCGCCCATCGCCAACATCGAGGGCCTGCTGAACGCCCTGCGCCACGACCTGCCTGCCGAAGTGCTGCAGGGCCGCCTCGTGCCCCGCCTGCTCGACCTGATGCAGGGCTCGGTGGCCCGCTTCCAGCAAACCATTGGCCACCTCACAGACATCTCGCAGCTGCAGCAGCCCGAAGCCGCCGAAACCGTGAACCTGCCCGAACTCATCGGCAACGTGCAGCTCGATTTGGGCCCGCTCATCGAGGCGGCCGGGGCCACCCTCACCGTGCACACCGCCGACTGCGACACCGTGCGCGTGGCCCCCAAAACCCTGCGCTCGGTGGTGTACAACCTGCTCTCCAACGCCATCAAGTACCGCGCGCCCGGCCGGCCGGCCCAGGTGCAGCTGCGCGCCCACTGCGCCCAGCAGCAGCTGGTGCTCGAAGTGCAGGACAACGGCCTGGGCCTCACCGAAACCCAGCAGCAGCAGCTGTTTGGCATGTTCCGGCGGCTGCACACGCACGTGGAGGGCTCGGGCGTGGGCCTGTTCATGGTGAAGCGTTTGATTGAGAATGCCGGCGGCACCATCGCGGTGCAGAGCCAGCCCGACGAGGGCACCACTTTTACCGTTACCCTACCCGCCTAGCCGCGCGTCCGCGCCCGTCATTTCATTTATGGAAAAACTCTCCAGCGTCCTGCTCGTTGACGACGACACCACCAACAACTTCCTCAACGAGTTGCTGTTCCAGCAGCTTAACGTGACCGACCACCTGCTCACGGCCGAAGACGGCGCCAAGGCTCTCGACCTGCTCGAAACCGCCGTCGGCCCCGACGAGCCCGCCCTCATCCTGCTCGATGTGAACATGCCCGGCATGAACGGCATCGAGTTTCTGGAGGCCTACCGCCGCCTGCCCCAGGCCCAGCGCGGCGCCACGGTCATCATCATGCTCACGACCACCATGGACGCCCGCGACCTGAGCCGCCTCGAAGAGCTACACATCTCCGGCCTCGTCAGCAAGCCCCTCACCAAAGAGAAGATTGACAGCATTTTGCAGCTGCATTTCCAGCGGCATTTGCCGGCGGGGGCGTAGGGCTTTTGCTTGAGCTGAACAAGAAAAAAGAACGTCATGCTGAGCGCAGCCGAAGCATCTCGCGCGCAGTAGTAAATCCAATCGTCAGGATTACTACCACACGCGAGATGCTTCGGCTGCGCTCAGCATGACGGTCTGCTTTTTCCCTACCTCGCTACCCCCGCCGCGGCCGCAGCGCCAGGTAATCCAGATAATACAGCACCTTGATGGACACGTTGTTGTTGTGCGGCGTATTGATAGTGTTGCTCAGGTTATTGAAATAGAGCGGCGTGGCCTCGTTGGCCTGGAAGTACGAGGAGCCGGCGTTTTTCCACACGATGCTCACCTGCGAGCCGGGCGCGAACCACCACGAGTACACGGCGTCGATGTTGAAGGCATTGAAGGTATTGTCGCGGTTGCGCTGGTATTCGGGCTCGGGCGTTTCGATACCGTCGGGGCTCAGGCGAGCGTAGTCGCGGTAGTGCACGTTGCTCACGTAATGCCGCAGGCGGATGTTGAACGACATGCGGTTGGTGAACGTGTAAGTGGCCGTGGCCGTGTTGGTGATGGTGGCCACGTCGCGGCGGCCCAGCATGGGGTCCACGGTGCGGCCGTCGGGCAGGTAGCCGCCGAAGTGCGCCACCACCCCCGCGTCGAGCGGGTCGGACTGGCTCAGCTCGCCGGCAAAGCCAATCTGCTTGATTACCTGATTGTAACTCAGCGAGTACACGAAGCTCAGCTTGTCGTTCACGCGGTAGCGCGGGCCCAACGTGATGGCGTAGGAATAGCGCCCCGTGCGGTCGCCGTCGGCGGCGAAGGTGCGGCCGCCGTAGCTCAGGTCCCAGGCAAATTTCTTGCGGTAATCGGACGAGAAAAAGCCGTTGAAGCCGAAGTTGGCGGGCTTGCGCACGTAGTAGTCGCCCAGCGGCGCACGGCGCGGGTCGAAGTAGTCGTGCGTAACCGGCGAGGCGTCCACGTTCACCCCCAGCGTGAGGAAGTTCTTGGTAATGGTGGTGTTGAAACCGCCGTAGAAGCCCGCATCCTGGTACAGCCGGGGCTGCTCCAACAGCGAGTAGCTAATGCCGGCGTACGTATTCAGGCGGTTGAGCTTCCAGAAGGGCTGGTAGATGCTGTAGCCCACGTTGGCCGACTGCGAGATGTTGTTGTTGGCAAACAGCAGGCCCAGGTCGTTGGGGTTGTAGCTGTGCGACTCGATGCCGTGGTCGATGTTCCAGGTGAATTTGCCCGACACCTTGCCGAAGTTCACGTAGTACTTGTAGCCATCCTGGTCGTTAATCTGCTCATCGGTGCCGAAGGCCAGGCCTCGGCGGCGCGAGTACACCACGCGCCCGTTGATGGCGTAGCTGTTGGCCTTGTTGGCAAATTTGAACAGGCCGCCGGTCACGTTGGCGTCGTAGGTGCTGCCGGCGCGCGTCACGTTGGTATTCACCAGGCTCACGTAGGAGTTGTTTTTCAGGCTCTGGTCGAGCACCACGATGTTGTAGTTGGTGAACGGCTGCGTCAGAATGTCGCGCCGCTGCCCGGTAGTGCTGTCCTGCACCGTGGCGTACACGTCGTTGCTCAGGGCGTTGAACACGCCCACGCCCAGCCCCGAGGCCGTGCGGCCCGACACTTTCGTGGCGTTCAGCAGCCGCGTCACGCCGGGGTTCTGCACCACGTATTCGCCGGCGCGGCGCTTGCCATCAGGCCCGGTCGTACCGGTCCGTAGCTGCTCGTTCACGTCGTAGAAACCGATGGGCTGCGCCCCCACCCGGCGCGAATAAAACAGGCCGCCTTTGTTGAACAGCTCGGTGCCTTCCGTAAAAAAGCCCCGGTTCTCGTTGTACTGCACCTCAAACGGCGACAGGTTGAGCACCTGGTTGTCGCTCTGCACCTGCCCGAAATCGGGCACCAGCGTGGCATCGAGCGTGAAGCTCTCGTTGATGCCCCACTTCACGTCGGCCCCGCCGTTGAAGCTGGTGCTGGCGTTCTGCTTGCCCTCCACGTTGTAGGGGTAGTGGTTCACGTAGGCGCTCACGTAGGGCGTGAGCGAGAGGCGCAGCGGCGGCTTGAGGTCGCGCAGGCCGGTGAGCAGGCCCCACTGGTTCACGAATCCATCGACCTGCGGCCGAATCTCATTCCAGAAAAACTTTTGCCGCGTGATGCGCCGCTGCCGGGCAAAGTTGATGCCCCACACTTGCTCGGGGGCCGCGCTGAAGCGAATAGCTGAAAACGGAATGCGCAGCTCGGCCACCCAGTCGGTGCCGCGCATGGCGGTGCGCGATTCCCACACGGCGTTCCAGGAGCCGTCCTCGCCGTTGGTGGGCGACTGCCGGGCGTCGACCTGCACGCCGCCCGAGCTCACCAGAAACTCGTAGCCGTTGAGGTGGTCGTTGTAAGTGTCGATGAACACGCCGAACCAGTCGGTGTTGCCAAAATCGTCGCGGGCACTGAGCTGGTGCAGAATGGAGTCCGGCGACACGTCGTGCATCACCGCGCCGATGTAGAGTGCGGCGTCATCATACAGCACCCGTACCTCGGTTTTATGCTTTTCGATGGGGCCGGGCTTGGGCTCGAGCTCGTAGAAATCGGTGGCCACGGGGGCCGTCTGCCACACGGCCTCGTCGAGCACACCGTCCATTTTGGGAGCGTTAGCGGTCAGGCGCACAGCTTGCAGCTGGCGCTTGGGCGCTGGTAGTGCCAGGTTGGTGGCGGAAGTGGCGGAAACGGCCGGCGTTTGGGCCTGCACCAGGCCGGTGAGGCATATCAGCCAACAAATAAGTAAAAAACGATACATGTAGTTACTCCGAATAAAAGACCTTCGAAGGGGCCAAGAGATGCAGAAAAGCAGGTGAGAGTTGCGCGGCGGCGCCCAGATTTCACATTTTGTTCATCGGCGCCGCCGGGCCGGCGGCCAAGGCCTGGAACCGGGGAGAATACCGGTCGCGCGGCGTTCCGTTACAGCGCCAGGCCATAATTTTTTGCCCCGCCCGCCTGGCTGCCCCCAACGGCTTTAACGGCCATTTCACAGCCGTCCCCAGCCAACCATTCGCCCGGTTTTTGGCTTCACCCAGCCCGAAACAGCATCCATTTATAAACTCAACCGTAGGCCAGCCGTATGCCGCTGAAGCTTTTCCCAAAAAGGCCTTTCACCTCACCCTACGGCCCCCGGGCCACTCACTAACCACCATTTCCCTTATGGCTACTCTTTCAGACGCCAACCACCCGCCGCTCACGGCTACCTACGCCGCCGCGCCGCTGCCCATTGTCAAACGCATTTCCTGGGGCGCCGTATTCGCCGGGGCCGTGCTGGCCCTCGTTATTCAGCTCTCGCTGAGCCTGCTGGGCTTGGGCATCGGCCTCGGCACCATCGACCCGCTGGAGGAGCAGAACCCCATGTCCGGCATCGGCATCGGGGCCGGTATCTGGTGGCTACTGAGCTCGCTGGCCTCCATCTACGTGGGCGCCACGGTAGCCAGCCGACTGGCCGGCATTCCGCGCCGCACCGATGGCCTGCTGCACGGCCTGCTCACGTGGTCGGTGGTGACGCTGCTCACGTTTTACCTGCTCACTACCGCCGTGGGCCGCATTATTGGCGGCGTAACCGGCGTGGCCGGCCGGGCCCTCACGGGCGTGGGCAAGGGCGTTGCCGCCGTGGCCCCCAAAGCCGGCGAGCTACTGAAAGACGAGTTGAAGGAGCGCGGCATTAACACCGACGACCTGAAGCGCGAAGCCCGCCAACTGCTGCGCCAGACCGGCAAAGCCGAGCTGAACCCCGACAAGCTGGAGCGCGATGCCAAAGCCGCCGGCCGCGACGCTAAAGCCGAAGCCCGCGAAAGCGCCGCCAACCCCCAGGCGGCCGACGACAACTTCGACGAGCTGATTGACCGCCTCACCAGCAAAGCCGAAAACATTGGCAACGCCGCCGACCGCGACGCCGCCGTGAACGTGGTGATGAAGCGCACCGGCAAGAGCCGCGCCGAGTCGGAGCAGATTGTCGATAACTGGATTACGACCGCCAAGCAGGCCCGCGCCAAGCTCGAAGAAGGCAAGGTGAAAGCCGAAGCCGCCGCCCGCGAAGCCGGCGACAAAGCCGCCGAAGGTCTCTCCAAAGCCGCCCTGCTCATGGCCCTGGCCCTGGCCCTGAGCGCCGCCGTAGCTGCCTACGGTGGCCGCCGCGCCACGCCACTGGCCGTGGCCGCCGAGTAACGACAGCCGGGTCTCCGGTCACAAAAAGGCCGCTCCACGTTGGTGGAGCGGCCTTTTTTGTATTAGAGGCGGAGTACCCCGAATTTTCAATTCGGCCCGTTGCCCGATTCGTCGGATGCGTGTTCTTACGAGCCGAATTGAAAATTCGGGGTACTCCGTCTATTAGGGCCGGCGGCCCACCGTATCGCGCCGGGCGGCGGCGTCGAGCAGGTCGGTGGCGCGGAATTCCTTATCGACCGTGACGTAGCCGCCGGGCGAGATGCGGCGGCCGCTGTTGGTGATGAACGTAGGCTTGAGGCGCAGCGTGAGGCGCACCGGCTGGCGGTTGCCATCGGCCAGGCCGAGGGCGAAATTGGCTAGGCTTTCCTCGGTCTGGTCGCCGAGGGCATCGCGCAGGTTGCTTTCGAGTTCAATGGGCGCGGTGGTCACGCCGCCGTTAGCGGGCACCTCGATGCGCTGGGTGGTGTGGCCGGTGGCCACCTGCTTGCCGTCGATGAGGGCAATGTAGTCGAACTCGTTGAGGGCCGCTGTTTCGTCGTTGGGGTTGCGAAACTCCAGGTTCACGCGCATGCGCAGCGGCAGGTTGCGTGAGGCGTAGCCGGCCAGCAGGGCGGCTTTCTGCAGGGTGGTGAGGTCGCTGGCCTGGCTCACCCGCGTCACGTCGATGCCGGCCAGCGTGGCCTGCTCCACGTTCACGAGGCGCACATCGACGCCCTTAAACGCCTTGGCCTGCTGCACCTGCTCGCTGATGCCGCAGCTGCTGAAACCGGCCGCGCTCACGGCCAAAGCCGCCGCCAGCGTGCCCACGCGCAGCGAGTTGAATGGAAAGAATGAATTGAACATAAATAGAGGGTTTTGGTAAGATGAACGTACTGTCTTTCTTACTCTTTTACCTCACAATCGTTGGGCTAAAGCCGATATCTTACACATCTTTCTTGGCTGGTTCAGCCCGCGGCCAAAGCCAAAAAGCCGGCCTCCCAGTCAGGAGGCCGGCTTTTTCTAATCATCAATTCTATAAGGCTGGGGCTGAAAACTTAATAGAGCACCATGATGAGCTTGTCGAAGCATGACGTTCTATTAAGTTTTCAGACCACGCTCAAAAGCGCAATCCAACTACTCGCTTAGTCTTCCTGGGTCGAAATCGTCACGTTGAAGTTCTTGCCGTCGGTGTGGCCGGTCATTTTCCGGTATTTATCGGCCAGCGCGTCGGGCTGCTTCTTGCCGTTCACCGTCAGCCCCGAAGCGTTGAGCTGAAACTGCAGGTTCTTCTCATCGGCTCCGAGCACGCCGTCTTTGCGCAATTCGCGGCGCAGCTCATCAGAATTGATGCGCGGCGGGCGCGGCGGTGCGGGCGGAGCCGGCAGCTCGCTCATCGGCGGGG
>NZ_BAAGZM010000155.1:0-7958 GCF_054778495.1 Hymenobacter agri | reverse complement strand
CGTTGGCCACCAGCAGGCTCCGGCGCGGAAACCGGGCCGTGAGGGCGCTATCCAGCAGCGGTGCGATGTTGGGCAGCGGCGCGGTGGTGGGGTCGTAGCGGTAGACCACGGCCGGCACGCAGTACTCCGGCTCGGCTTGCAGGGCCGAGTTCACCGAGCGGCTGGCCGTGCAGGCGCTGAAGGCGAATAAAGTGGCGCAGAGCAGCGAGGGTAGCGGTTTACTCATGCGCCGGAGTGATGGTGAGCTTGGCGTAGGTGAAATAATGTTTGTCGCTTACTTCCAGGTTTCGATAGCGCCTTTGCTGCACGTATAGGGTGTTTTCTGTAGTCCAGAATGCGTCTTCGGGCGCCCACGTTGTGGGTGCCGTCTCCCATATTTTTTTTAGGCCGTTCGGTTCTTTTTGAAATATCTGTAAGCCATTAGGCATCATATCATATTCTAAACTGCCACTGCCCGTGAACAGGCGGTTTAAGCTTGGTGAATACCCGGGTGGGCTCCATAGATTGCTAACCTTGCCAGCAGCATCTACAATTATCCATCCTGAGCTTTCGTAATAACTAACTTGCAACAGGTGCTGCTGCAACTCCGCACAAAACCCCTTGTATGCGTAAGTAACCTCTGCCGTTTCATCATCCGCTACTCGCACGTCTTTGAATAATTTCGGTCCTTTCGCCGTCGGAATCACAATCCGCCCCTTCTGCTTCTTCACCGGAAACGTCATCGGCGGCCTAGTTACTACCGCCGTTTTCTTCGCCGCCTCATACGCCACCTTCGTCAGCGGGCTGAGCTTAACGCGCACGGCCGGCGGCCCGGCGGTGGGCAGTTTCAGCAGCAGCGTGAGCAGCAACAGGAGCAGTGGTTTCATAAAATACTTGGCAGCAGAATGCCGCGGCAAGGTACGGACGGGCGCATCTTTGCGCCCATGCCCAACGCCGCCGCCCCCCTGCCCTACCTCGTTTTCGATTTCGACAGCACCTTCACCCAGGTGGAAGGGCTGGATGAGTTGGCCGACATTGCCCTGGCCGGCCGCCCCGACGCGGCCGAGCGCGTGGCCCAAATCCGGGCCCTGACGGACCAGGGCATGGCCGGCGAAATCGGCTTCCAGGAGTCGCTGAGCCGGCGGCTGGCGCTGCTCGGGGCCAACCGGGCGCACCTCGCGCCGCTGGTGGCCCGCCTCCAAACCAAGGTGAGCGAGAGCATCCGGCGCAACGGCAATTTCTTCCGGCAATTTGCCGACCGCATTTACGTGGTGAGCAGCGGGTTCCGCGAGTTCATTGAGCCGGTGGTGGCCGAGTTCGGCATTCGGCCCGAGCACGTGCTGGCCAACACCTTCACCTTCGACACCGAAGGCAACATCACCGGCTGTGACCCGGCCAACGTGCTGAGCCGCGACGGCGGCAAAATCCGTCAGCTGGTACTGCTCGATTTGGACGGGCCGGTGTACGTGCTCGGCGACGGCTACACCGACTACCAGATTCGGGAAGCCGGCCTGGCCGACCGTTTCTACGCTTACACCGAGAACGTTAGCCGCCCCAGCGTGGTAGCCCATGCCGATGAGGTGCTGCCCACGTTCGATGAATTTTTGTACCAACTAAGACTTCCCATGACTTTGTCATACCCGAAGAATCGCATAAAAGTCCTGCTGCTGGAAAACCCCGATGCCCGCGCCGCCGAGTTATTCCGCGAGGAAGGCTATCAGGTAGAAGAAGTTAAGGGCGGGCTGGATGAGGACGAGCTCATTCAGCGCATCGAGGGCGTGAGCCTGCTCGGCATCCGCTCCAAAACGCAGGTAACGCAGCGTGTGCTCGAAGCCGCCAACCGCCTCATCGGCATCGGCGCGTTCTGCATCGGCACCAACCAGATTGACCTCCCGGCCGCCATGAAAAAGGGCGTGGCCGTGTTCAACGCGCCGTTCAGCAACACCCGCTCGGTAGTGGAGCTGGCGCTGGGCGAAATCATCGTGCTAGCCCGCCGCATCCCCGAGAAAAATCCCAAGATGCACGCCGGCGAGTGGGACAAGTCGGCCAGCGGCTCGTTCGAAATTCGCGGCAAAACCCTCGGCATTGTGGGCTACGGCAACATCGGCTCGCAGCTGAGCGTGGTGGCCGAAGCCGTGGGCATGAAGGTGGTGTACTTCGACATCGCCGAAAAGCTGCAGCTCGGCAACGCCGTGAAATGCCGCACGCTGGAGGAATTGCTCGAACAGTCGGACGTGGTGACGCTGCACATCGACGGCCGCGAGGCAAATACGAACTATATCGGCGCCAAGGAATTTGCCCTGATGAAAAAAGGCGCCCTGTTCCTCAACAACGCCCGCGGCCACGTCGTCGACGTGCCGGCTCTGGCCGCCGCCCTGCGCAGCGGCCACCTCGGCGGCGCGGCCGTGGACGTGTTCCCATACGAGCCCAAAACCAACAGCGAGAGCTTCGAGAACGAGCTGCGCGGCCTGCCCAACGTGCTGCTCACGCCGCACATCGGTGGCAGCACGGCCGAGGCCCAGCGCAACATCGCCGAGTTCGTCCCCGAGCGGCTGATGCAGTACATCAACACCGGCAACACCCAGCAGTCGGTCAACTTCCCCAACATTCAGCTGCCCACGCAGCAGGCACACCGCCTCATCCACATCCACGCCAACGTGCCGGGCGTGCTGGCCAACATCAACAACGTGCTGGCCCGCCATCACGTCAACATCCTGGGCCAGTACCTTAAAACCAACGAGCACATCGGCTACGTGATTACGGACATCGACCGGCAGTACGACCAAGACGTGATTCAGGCCCTGCGCGCCGTGGAGCACACCATCAAGTTCCGGGTGCTGTACTAGACGGTGTTATGCACTTGTGAGCGAAATTAGCGGGTATGGAGAATACTCGCCGCGCTTACCCGAGTGATGTCACAGATGATGAATGGGGATTTCTGTTGCCTTATTTACTGCTGGTGCGCGAAGACGCGGCTCAACGCCAATATGCACTGCGCGAATTATTTAATGCGCTGCGTTACGTCGTGCGCACGGGCTGCACGTGGCGGTATTTGCCCCATGATTTGCCGCCCTGGGCCACGTGCTATCAGCAATGGGTGCGCTGGCGCGACGCTCGCGTGTTTGAAGCGCTAACGGACGACCTGCGGCAGGTGCTGCGGCTGAACGAAGCGCGGCCCGCCGAGCCAAGCGCGGTCATTTTCGATTCGCGCACGTTGCAGAGCACACCCGAAAGCGGCTCTCGCGCCGGCTACGACGGGGCTAAGCGGCGCAAGGGCAGCAAGGGCAGCAAGGGCAGCAAGGGCAGCAAGGTGCACGTGGCCGTTGACACGCTGGGCCACCTGCTCGCCGCGGTCGTCACGCCTGCTAATGAACAAGACCGGGCCCAGGTCGGCGCCCTCGCAGAAGAGGTCCAAGTGGCATCAGGGCAAAGTGTTACGTTGGCCTATGCCGACCAAGGCTACACCGGCGACGCCCCAGCCCAAGCCGCCGAAGCGCACGGCATCGCCTTGCAAGTCGTCAAGCTTGGCCAGGCCAAGCGCGGCTTCGTGCTGCTGCCCCGCCGCTGGGTCGTCGAGCGCAGCCTGAGTTGGAGCGCCCGCTACAAACGCCTGGCCCGCGACTACGAACGCTTGGCCCTCAGCTTGCAGCAACTCCACTACCTCGCCTTTGTCGGACTCATGCTCACGAAAGCCGCAACCCTTAATTTGCTTCCAAGTGCATAACACCGTCTAGGAAGGGAGACAGGAGAAAAAGCACGTCATGCTGAGCGCAGCCGAAGCATGACGTGCTTTTTCCATCAATCAAGCATGCCTCTCCAAACGACAAGCGCCCCCGGCCTTCCTTGCGGATGCCGGGGGCGCTTGTCGTTTAAAATCGTTCGATTACTGGCGCACTACTTTCTGGCTGGTGGTGCTGGTGGCCGTGGCCAGATGCAGGACGTACACGCCGGCGGGCAACTCGGGCAGGTTGCTCAGGGCCTGGGGAGCAGCGCTCAGGTCGAGCTTGGTGCTGAACACCGGGCGGCCGGTGAGGGTGAGCAGCGTTACGGTGGTGGCCTGCGCTTCGGCCTGGCCGGGCAGGGCTACCGAGATGCGGTCGGCGAAGGGGTTGGGATAAGCATCAAACTTGCCGGCAGTGCTGGCGGCGGTGCCGCGGCTCACGGTTACGATGGGCGAGTAGCTGGTAGTGCCGTCGATATCTTCCTGGCGCAGGCGGTAGTACCGGCGGCCGGTGGCCAGCGCCGCGTCGGAGGCATCTACGTACACATAGCTCGTGAGCGAGGTGCTTTTGCCGGCGGCGGCCAGCGTGGCGATGGCGGCGAAGCGGCTACCGTCGGCCGAGGCTTCTACCACGAAGCGGGCGCTGTTCACTTCCTGCGCGGTGGCCCAGTTCAGGCGGTTGCCGGCGCTGGTGGCCTGGCCAGTGAAGGCCGTGAGCACTACCGGCAGCGGCGCGGTGAGCGTGGGAGCAGTAGCCGAAATCCCCTGTTCGTAGCGGTACACCGTGCCCGTGCCGTTGCCGATGAAGAGGTCAAGCAGGCCGTCGCCGTCGTAGTCGGTCACGGCCGGGGCGGCGTAGCCGTTCATGTTGCTGGCATTGGTGCCGGCGTTGCTCATGTTGATGATGGTGTTCGACGTACCATCGGCGCTCAGGTTGCGCATGAAGGTAAAGGTGAGCGCATTCACCGCCGTTTGGGTGTAGAGCTGCACGTTGCCGGCGTAGTTGCCCACCAGCATGTCGAGCTTGCCGTCGCCGTCGTAGTCGGTGATGAGCGGCTTGCTCACGTCGCCGGCATCGAGGTCGGCACCAGTGCCCAGCTTGATGGTAGCGGGGCCGCTGAAACCAGCCGTGGTGGTGCTGGTGCTGGCCAGCTGCTCGTAACGGTTCAGCAGGCCGTTGTTGCTGCCTACGAGGATGTCAATCAGGCCGTCGTTGTCGAGGTCGCCCACCGACGGACGGGCGTAGGAACCGGCGTTGGCCACGGTGGTGGTCGTTGCGCCGTAGGGGTTGGCAAACAGCGTGGCTACCGGGCCCACCGTGAATGCGCCGGTACCGGTGCTGGCGGCCTGCTCGTAGATGTATACTTTGCCGGTTTCTTCGCCAACGATGATTTCCTGCTTGCCATCACCGTCGAGGTCGCTTACCGTGGGCTTAGCATAGAGGCCGACATCGACCGTGCCGCCAGCGGCAAACGTGATAACCGTACCCGTGGTGCTGAACGGCTGGTTGGTAGCGGTTTGCTCGTAATCAATCATGGTGCCGTCGCCCTGGCCTACCAGCAGTTCCAGCAGCCCATCTTTGTCGAGGTCGGCAGCTACAGGAGTCGAAAAGTTACCGGCGGCCGTGGCGCTGGTGGCGTTGTTGTTCAGCTGGCCGTAGTTGCTGTTAGAAGAAGTGCGGGTCACGCCCAGCTTGGCGCTGCTTACGGCCGTGCCAGCGGCGGTGGTGAGGCGCACCCGGCCCGAGCCGGCAGCGGCCGGCACGATGAACGTAGCCGTAGTGGAGGGCACCAGGCCCACCGAGGCACGCACGGCCTGACCGTTGAGCAGCACCGAGGTGAAGCCGGTGAGGTTGGTACCGGTGATGGTAACCGTGCTACCAGGCGCAGCCTGGGTCGGCGTTACGCTGCTGATGGTGGGAGCCTGTGCCATGGCTGCAATGGGCAGCAGCAAGCCCAGCGTAGCCAGGGTGAGCAAACGAGCAGCGGGAGTAGCGAGCGTAAACATGAGGCTGATAATGAAGAGTAGTTGCGTGGGAATGGACCAGCTTATTAGCGGCCGTTTTGATGATACAAAGCTCCTCACCGGGGCCGGGCAGTATTTTTTCCTTCGCCTAATCCGGGTCGTTTCTCGGCGAACAGTCACGGTTTTCCCGGCGAATGGAATTCCACCGTTCACCGAGAAAAAAGGCCATTTTCAGCCAAACAGAGCACTTTTTTAGTATGCACGCATACCTTTAACCGGTCATATCGACTGGTCATCGGGCCGAAACGACGGTTGGTCGGCTAAATCAGCTGTTGGTCGATTGGTTGTGGGCAACTGGTCGATAGCCGCGCCATTGGGCCCGGCCCTGACTGTACCTTCAATCCAGATTCGCAGCACTCCCCAAATCCGTGTGCCTGCGCTTTCCCCGGCGTTGACCTTTACCGCTTGCCCGATGCTCCACCGCTACTTCCTGACCTTCCTCTTGCTGACGCCCGCACTGGGCCGCGCTCAGATTACTCCCATCGTGAGCGGCTGGGTGGTGAACACCACCGGCGCCACCGGCTACAACGGCATTCTGAGTAATGTGCAGCGGGTGCAGTACTCGGCCGGCAACGTGTACATCACCTGCACCGGCGTGCCGAGCTATACCATTGGCCCCTGGCCCAACAACCCCAACACGGCCACCAACCAGAACTTTGTGTTCAAGATAACCCGCACGCCCACGCCCAATACCGGCACGGCCACCGCCACGCCCTTGGGCCACACCGGCATCTGGAGCAACGGCGTGAGCATCTTCAACGCCAAGGACGCCATGAGCTACAACAACGCGGGCGTGTGGAACCAGAATGCTATTGTGGTGGAGGGCCCCAGCTTCGATTCCTGCCTCGGCCACCCGGCCGGCAACGGCGAGTACCACCATCACCTCAACCCGCGCTGCCTCTACAACGACCACGACAGCACGCGCCACGCCCCGCTCATCGGCTTCGCCTTCGATGGCTACCCCATTTACGGGGCCTACGGCTACGCCAACACCAACGGCACGGGTGGCATCAAGAGCATGAAAACCTCGTACCGCGCCCGCAGCATCACGGCCCGTACCACTTTGCCCGACGGCAGTACGGCCCCATCGGCCGGGCCGGCCATCAACGCGGCCAAGCCGCTGGGCTACTACATCGAAGACTTCGAGTACGTGGCCGGCCGCGGCGACCTCGACAGCCACAACGGCCGCTTCTGCATCACGCCGGAGTATCCGCAGGGCACTTATGCCTACTTCGTCACCATCAACAGCCAGTATGCCGGAGCCTATCCCTACACGCCCGGCCCCACGTACTATGGCGTCATTCCGGCCGGGGCCATCGGGCCGCAGTCGGGCCACGCCGTGGTAAACGAGCCGGTGACGACCTACGTGGTGACGGCCACTTTCGTAGCGGCCGGCCTGCAGGTGAGCGTGTTTCCGAACCCCACCAGCGGCACCCTTACCGTAGCTCCAGAAGGCGGCGTAGCCAACGACCTGCAGGCCCGCCTCTACAACCCGCTGGGCCAGCCGGTAACAGCCGCGCTGGAACTGCACCCGTCGGTGCCAACGGATTTCGATTTATCGGGCCTGGCGGCCGGCGTGTACTATCTGAAAGTGACCGGAACGGGCGTAGCCGCCACGCAGAAGGTGGTGCTGACGCGTTAGGCCCAGCTTTTACTACAGCCGCGCCCGCACCTGGGCCAGCACCCGCTCCACCTCGTTGCGCATGGTGCCGCTTTCCACCACATGGTTGTTGTTCATGAAGGTGAAAGCCACCAGGCGGCCGCTTTTGGTACGCAGATAGCCGCACATGTTCAGGTTGTTGCTGAGGGTGCCGGTTTTGCCCCATACCCAAGGGCCGGCCGCGTCGTGGTAGCGCTTGCGCAACGTACCCTGGCCGCCGCCAGCCGCCAGCAAGCTCAATAGCCGGCGTTCGGGCAGTTCCTGGTGCAGCTTGAGGAGCAGGCCGGTGAGGGTGCGCGGCGTGACGAGGTTGAGGCGCGAAAGGCCCGAGCCATCGACCCACACCACGGGGTCGGGCAAAGGTCGCAGCAGGTTGCGGCGGGCGTAGCGGATGACGCGGCCGGTACTGAGCGAGTCGCGGTAGCCAATTTTGGTGCTGCACATCAGCAGCAGCTGCTCGGCCAGAAAGTTGTCGCTCACGCGCAGCATGCGGCGGTAGAGGGAGTCGACGCGCAGCCCGTAGAGCGTGCGAACGGAGTCGCCCAGCGCGGGTCGGGGCCGCCAGGCGGCGCT
>NZ_BAAGZM010000154.1:0-7968 GCF_054778495.1 Hymenobacter agri | reverse complement strand
ACCAGCACGTCGGTGCTGGCGGTGGGCGTTACGCCGGCTTCCCAGTTGCGGCAGTCGGCGGGGTCGGCCGAGTTGTCGTTGCTGGTCCAGATGGCCACCTGGTTGGTGGGCGCGGGGGCGGTGAGGGTGTTCACGGTGGCCGGCGCGGTGTAGCTTACTTTCAGGTAGGCGCGCTGGCCGGCGGTGGTGGCGGTGGCGTTGCGCACTTTCAGAGCCAGCCAGCCAGTGGTGCTGGGGGTGTAGCTGCCGCTGGCCACGCTGGTGCCGCTGGCGCTGCTCAACAGCTGGCCGCGCAGGTCGTACACGCCGGCCGTGATGAGGCTGGTGTTGCCGCCGGTTTCGGGATATAGGTTGTAGGTAACGGGCTGGCCGGCCTGCGCGTAGATTTTGCCAGCCAGGCGGGTGTTGGTCGAGTTCGAGGGCAGGGCGCCGCCCTGGCCCAGGCCGCCGCAGTTCAGGTCGCCGAGGTCGTTGGCCATTTCCCATTCTTGGGTGGTTTCGGTGGTGCGGCCGGGCGAGTAGCCGGCGTTGTCCTGGCCCACCGGGGCCCACACCGAGTAGCCGTGGCCGCTGCGGTTGGTGGCCCCGTCGCAGGGCGGCGTATTCACGTTCACGTAGGCGTTGCCGTCGTTGCCGCGGTACACGGTGTGCACGGCCGTACCGTTGGCCCCCGAGTAGTCCTTGAGCTGGGTGCCCACCGCGAAATCGGTGCGCACGTCGTTGCTCTGCCAGTTGCTACCGTTGTCGTTGATGCCGATGAGCGCCTTGGTGCTGCGCTCAATCACGAGGTGGTCGCCCGAGGTGAAGGGCACCTTGTAAGCGCCGTTCTTGAAGCCCAGATGCTGGTGGCACCAGAGCAGGTTCACGAGGTCGGGGCGGGTGGGCAGGTCGGTGGTCGAGGTGGGCACGTGGGCGAAGCGCTTGCCCGTGCCGCCGAGGTTGAACAGGTCTTCGATGAAGATGTGCGGGTTGCCATCCACGGCGAAGGCCACGGCGTAGGCGGCGGCCAGGCGCGGGTCGAACGGGTCGATGTGGGCCGCCAGCTCGTCACCGGAATTCCAGCCGATGTAGTTGCCCGAGCCGTCGAGCTGGGGCCGGAAGGTGTCGTGGTTGTTCACGAAGGGCGCGGTGCGGTGCACGTAGGTGTTCGAGCCGGCGTAGTACGCCACGCGCTGCCCCTGCTGCTGCCCCGGAATCTGGCTCAAGTCGTAGTAGCCGCCCTGGCTCACCATGCCGTAAATCGCGCCGCGCAGGCTGAAATCAAAGGTGCCCATCAGAAACTCGCTGCCGCCGTTCTGGGTGCGCATGCTGTTCACGTAGTTGTCGAGTTCGCCGGCGCTGCCCACGTATTCGCCCACGTTGAACATGCTTTCGCCGCCGTTGGCCCAGCCGGCGTTGTATTTCAGGTTGTAGCTCAAATCCTGCTGGGCGTTGTAGCTGAAGTGCTTCACCGCGTCCCAGCGGAAGCCGTCGGCGCCGGTTTGCTTCTTCATCCACACCATCCAGTTGCGGGCCTGCGTTTGGCTGTAGCCCTGGCTTTGGGTGGGGTTGTAAGCGCCGGGGTACTGCGCCAGGTAGCCGGAGCTGAGCTGGCCGTAGCCGTCGTTACCGCCATCGTTGCCGTAGCAGAAATCGGGGCCAAAATAGGGGGCCGCCATGTCGCCGCTGCTGCTCTGGTGGCCCAGCTGCGGGTGGAAGTTGGCGTAGTTTTTCGGCCAGCGGCCCTGGCGGGCAGCGTAGGCTGCGCCGTTGTCGCCGGTTTCGGGCAGCGGCGTGGCAAATGAGCTGTAGCGGAAGGTTTTGTAGCCGTTGTTGGTGGCCATCGAGAAGTTGGGCTCGGGGTCCTGGCCGCCGTCGCCGTTGGGGCCGCCGGCCCCGTCGGTATGGTTCAGCACTACGTCCTGAATCACTTCGATGCCATTGGCGTGCAGCACGGCTACCAAGCGCAGAAACTCGTCTTTCGAGCCGAAGCGGGTGCGCACGTCGCCCTTCTGGTACTTGTCGCCCAAGTCATAGGGGTCGAAAGGGGAGTAGCCCACGTCGTTGGTGGCGTTCTTGTTTTTTGGCGTGGGCGGCAGCCACACCGCGTCGATGCCAAGGCCCTTCAGGCGCGGGGCCATTTCCGTCAGGTAATCAGCCCATTTAAAGCGGTAGGTGTCGTTGTAATAATCCCACCAAAAAGCCTGAAGCACAACCTTCTTGACGGTGGTTTGGGCCAGGGCCGGCCGGCCGCCCAGTTGGGCCAGCAGCCAGAGCGCCAGCAAAGCGTAACGTTTTTTCATTGATGGAAAATGGGTGGGAAACGGAGCGGCTAATTTACAAAATGACGCGCTTTAGACAAGCGTAAATTTCTGTTTATGAGTGCGCTAAGGTTTGCACAGTAGTAAAATTTGCCGGCTGGGGTGGCAGTGTTATAAAGTTTGGGCATGGGCTAACCCTCAGTAACCATCAGCGTATTACCGCCGCACAACACCTCTTCTTCATTCTTTCATACGTCATCCTATTTCACTCATGAAAATTTCCCTCACCCGTCCGGCCGCCTTCGCGTGGCTCGCCGCGCCGGCCCTGGCCGGCGGCCTGCTGCTAAGCAGCTGCAACAGCCAGCCCACCGCCACCGAAGCTGATAAAACCGCTACCGTGGTTTCGGAAGAAACCAATGCCGCTTCCGATAGCGCCGCCGTAACCGCCAAAGCCGACAGCACTGGCGGCATGGTCGGCACCGTGAAGCCCACCGGCGCCAAGCCCGCTTGGGGCCCCAACCTCGCCCCCGAGATGCAGGCCGTCATCGAGCAGCTGATGAGCTTCAATAACAAGCCCTTGCCTGAGCTCACTGCCGCCCAGGCTCGCAAGCAGCCCACCGCCGCCGATGCCGCCATGAAGCAGATGAAGGCCAGCAACATCCCCACGCCGCCCCTCAACTGCGACACCGCCACCCAAACCATCGCGCCCGGCCTGCGGGCCCGCATCTACACGCCCAAGGGCGGCGCGGCTCCGTACCCGGTTATCGTGTATTACCACGGTGGCGGCTGGGTCATTGCCACCAACGATACCTACGCCGCTTCGGCCCAGGCCCTGTGCGAGCAGGTGGGTGCCGTGGTGGTATCGGTGGAGTATCGCAAAGCGCCCGAGCATAAATTCCCCGCTGCCCACGACGATGCCTTCACCGCCTACCAGGCCGTGCTGAAAAATGCCGCCAGCATGAAAGGCGACCCCAAAAAGGTAGCCGTGGTAGGTGAAAGCGCCGGCGGCAACCTCGCTTGCAACGTCAGCATCATGGCCCGCGACAAGAAAGTGGCCCTGCCTAAGTATCAGGTGCTCGTGTATCCCATCGCCGGCTCCGACATGAACACGGCCTCCTACCAGGCCAACACCGAAACCGCGCCCCTCAACAAGGCCGGCATGGGCTGGTTCTTCAAGAACTACCAGCGCACTGCCGCCGACCTGAAAGACCCGCGCATCAACCTCGTAGCCGCCAACCTCAAAGGCCTGCCCGCCACCACCATCATCGGGGCCGACTACGACCCGCTCACCACCGAAGGCAAAACCCTGGCCGACAAACTTTCCGCCGCCGGCGTGAAAGTGAACTATAAGAAATACGACGGCACCACGCACGAATTCTTCGGCATGGCCGCCGTAGTGCCCGAAGCCAAAGAAGCCCAAAGCGTAGTAGTAACCGACCTGAAAGGGGCACTGAAGTAGCGTCTGCCGGGCAAGCGTTACGCTCCCAGAACGTCATGCTGAGCTGGTCGAAGCATCTCTACCGCGTAAGTAATTCATTTACTTACGCGGTAGAGATGCTTCGACCAGCTCAGCATGACGTTCTTTTTTGACTGGTTTAACAGCCGCGCTACTCTGCCGCAAACCGTATGTCTACCTGCGAGTCGAAATTCAGGCCCAGCAGCTCTGAGGCATTGCCCTGGCAGATGCCCAGACACAGGAAGTTCTGGCTGTTGAACACCACCACGGCCTCGCCGGGCGGTACGGCCGAGAAGTGCGGGTGCAGGTCGCGCACCACATCACGCCCGAAGTGGATGGCCAGCGGCCGGCCGTGACCCACGGCCTCCACCGCCGTGCGCGAAATATTGGTGACGAGGTTGCCGTAGTGGTCGACGTGGGCCACGTTGCCGGTGATGCGATGGTCCTGCAGGCGCAATTGGCGGTTATTGAGCTGGTGCTGGGTCGTGACGGCTGGGCCCAGGTCGCTCAGCAGCGCGCCTTGCGCCAAAGCCACGGCGGCGGGCAGCAACACATCGCGGGTGGGCGAGGCCGTGACGGCGGCGGGCAGGGCCACCAGATTTTCGGGCGTGCCGTTGGCCAGCAGGGCCAGAATGCCGTTGTCGGCGGTCACGAAATAATGGCCTTCAATCTCGGCAGCCAGCCAGCCGGGTTCGGGGCCTGCGCCGTGGTCGGCCACGCCGATGACGTGCACCGTACCCAGCGGGAAATCCCGAAACACACTTTGGAGAACGTGAACGGCGTGCGCGATGTTGAATGGTTCGACGCCGTGGCTGATGTCGACGACCGGAACCGCCGGGGCCAGATGCAGCAGCCGGGCTTTCAGCGCCGCCACGTAGTGGTCGCGGTAGCCAAAATCAGTCAGCAGCGTAAGTAAGCCCATGCCTTCGTTCCGTAGTTTTTCGTAGTATTGTTTCGTCGCCCGAATCGGGGCAAAAGTAGCCGGTTCAGGCCGAAAACGGGCCGTTTTTCCCACTCCCTTTCTCTTTCCCCCTCTCTTCCAACTTGGTCGAAAAAATCATCACCCTCGAAAACATGTCTTTGGTCGATTTCCTCGGCCCCGACAACCAGAATATCCGCCAGCTGGCCGCCGCTTTCCCCGGCTCCAAAATCATCAGCCGCGGCAACGAAATCAAAATCCAGGGGCAGACGGAAGTCATCTCCCGCATCAACGACATCCTGTCTTCGCTCATCGAGCACTACCACCAGTACGGCTCCATCACCGATAAAACCGTGAACCAGTACCTTTCGGCCACCTCGGAAGAAGCCGAGGGCCGCGTGCTGGCCGCCTCGCCCGACGTGATTCTGTTCGGGGCCAAGGGCGGCGTCATCAAAGCCAAAACGCCTAACCAGCAAAAGCTGGTCGATGCCGTGACGGCCCACGACCTCACCTTCACGCTGGGCCCGGCCGGCACCGGCAAAACCTATATTTCGGTGGCGCTGGCCGTGCGCGCGCTAAAGAACAAGGAGGTGAAGAAAATCATCATCTCGCGCCCCGTGGTAGAGGCCGGCGAAAGCCTGGGCTTCCTGCCCGGCGACATGAAGGAGAAAGTCGACCCGTACCTGCGGCCGATTTACGACGCCCTGGAAGACATGATTCCGGCCGAAAAGCTGAAGTTTTACCAGGAGAACAAAATCATCGAAATCGCCCCGCTGGCCTACATGCGCGGCCGCACGCTGAACAACGCCTTCGTGCTGCTCGATGAGGCCCAGAACACCACGCCCTCGCAGATTAAGATGTTTCTGACCCGCATGGGCCCGAGCGCGAAGGTGATGGTGAACGGCGACCGCAGCCAGATTGACCTGCCCACCCGCCAGAAATCGGGCCTGATGCAGGCGCTGGATATTCTGAAAGATGTGCCCGGCATCGGCTTCGTCGAGATGACGGCCGAAGACGTGGTGCGCCACCGCTTGGTGAAGGATATCGTGAAGGCCTACGACAAGTTCGACACCGACGAGCAGCTGCGCCAGACCCAGGCCAATGGTGCCGCCCCCCGCCGCGACGAGCGCCACGAGCGCCGCCTGCGCGAACAGGGCCTGCTGGACGGCACCGCGCCCGCCGCCGGTTCCGACGATGGAACGGAGTTGCCCGTGAACCACGAGCAAGCGCTGTAGACAACTCACCGCAGAACGTCATGCTGAGCGCAGTCGAAGCATCTCTATCGCGCAACTAATCAATTTTAGTATTGCGGTAGCGATGCTTCGACTGCGCTCAGCATGACGTTCTTCTTTTTTTGGTATTTGTTGCTTTTCAATTCTATGTCTATGCCCGCCACCGCCTACCGCATCACCGACCTGCGCGACCTCGACGCCGCCTTCACCATCCGCGAAAAAGTGTTTCAGCAGGAGCAGGGTGTGCCCGTCGAGCTGGAATTTGACCAGCACGACCGCACCGATGCTCGCCACTACCTAGCTCGTGCCGCCGATGGCACGCCCGCCGGCGCCGCCCGCTGGCGCGAAACGGGCAAGGGTGTGAAGCTGGAGCGTTTCGCCGTGCTGGCCGATTTTCGCAACCAGCAAATCGGGGCTGCGCTGCTGCACGCCGTGCTGGCCGACGTACAGGCCACGCTACCGGACGCGCAAGTGTATTTGAATGCCCAGCTGCGGGCCGTGCCGTTTTACGAGCGGCACGGGTTTCGGAAGGAAGGCGAAATGTTTGAGGAAGCTGGCATTCAGCATTATAAAATGCTGCTGGGGTAGGGGATAAGCCCGGCGAGACCGTAATGAAGTTGATAGCAGAATGGAAAAACTGGTGCTCATCCGCCACGGCGAAAGCCAATGGAACCTTGAAAACCGCTTCACCGGCTGGACCGACGTGGACCTGACCGACACCGGCCGCCAGCAGGCCCGGCAGGCCGGTGAGTTGCTGAAAGCCCACGGCTACGTCTTCGACCAGGGTTTTACCTCGGTGTTGCGGCGGGCCATCAAAACGCTCGATTACGCTCTTGATGCGATGGATTGCCTCTGGATTCCGGTGCAGAAGTCGTGGCGGCTCAACGAGCGGTTCTACGGGGCCTTGCAGGGCCTCGACAAAACCGAAACCGCCGCCCGCTACGGCGCCGAGCAGGTGCAGCTGTGGCGCCGCGACCCGCTGGCCCTGCCGCCGCCCATCACCCCCGACGACCCGCGCTTTCCCGGCCACGACCCGCGCTACCGCCACCTGACGGACCGCGAACTGCCCCTCACCGAAAACCTGACCACCACCATGCAGCGCGTGCTACCTTTCTGGACTGAACGCATTATGCGCGCCATCCGGCACGGGCAGCGCGTGGTGGTGGTGGCCCACGGCAACAGCCTGCGCGCGCTGGTGCAGTATATCGACAAGCTGACCGACGAGGAAGTGACCGCGCTGGAAATTCCCACCGGCGTGCCGCTGGTATACGAGCTGGACGAAAACTTCAACCGCCTCCGCCACTATTACCTGCAATAGTGGCGGAGGCGCGTTCTGTCGTTGGCGCGGAATTAGGAAGTGTAATGCTCCCTGCTACAGCAGCGCTGGCCGCTGCGTGATTTCGTGGTAGCAGATGTGGGCCCGGCTGAAGTAGTGAAACACCATGCTTTTGCGGGTGAGGGCCGGGTCGTGGTGGGGTTCGCCGCCGTGCATCAGGTTGGCGTGCCAGATGAAGACGTCACCCTTGCGGGCCAGGAAAATCTGCTTTTGCAGGCCCAGCTCAGCCACGCGGCCGGCGATGAACCGCTCGTATTCGCTATAGTCTTTGTCGCCGATGAGCCAGTCGGTGCCTTCGTTCTGGTAGTCGGCGTTGAGGTAGTAGGGGAGCTTATGGCTGCCGGAGTAGTAGTGCAGCGGGCCGTTGTCGGGCGTGATGTCTTCGAGCGCCACCCAGGCCGCCGCCATGCCGCCCAGCGGAAAGGTGCTCATGTGAATACTGTCGGAATGAGTACGCTGCTGGCTGCCGGTCAGGAAGTTAATGCTTTGGAACAGCGTAGCCTCGTGGCCCAGCAGCGCGCCCACCAGCGCCCGCAGCGCGCCCTCGCCCGCCGCCCGAATGCGGGCCGACTTCCGAAACGCAAACATGAACTTGTTGACGTAGCGCACGCTGATTTTCCGGCTCGCAATGAGTTCGTGCAGCTCCTGATTGATACCGTCGACGGCTTCCTCACTAAAAAAGCCCGGCAGCACCGCGAAGCCGTTTTCCTCGAATGCCCGCAGGCTGGCTTGGCTGGCAGCAGGCAGCGCGGCAAAGGCCGGCGTGGTGGCCAGCCGCTCGGCCA
>NZ_BAAGZM010000153.1:0-7976 GCF_054778495.1 Hymenobacter agri | reverse complement strand
CGCACACGCAGGCCTGCCGCCGGGCTAGCAGCCGCACAATGGCGATGCGCGCCGGGTGCCCCAACGCTTTGGCCACGGCCGCCAGCTGCTGCTCGGCCTCGGTAAAGTGGTCGCGCTTATGAGTTGCCATATGCTCTCTACTGTTTATCGTAAATAAACGATGGCAAATGTAAGGCGCGTTGCCATCATTAGCTCCTGGTCAAATAGTATTGTTAGAATAATACTGTTTTGATTAACAAAAAAATAATGCGAGCAATGGGCTGCAGGCTGGTTTCGGTTAATCTGCGAATAGTCCCAAAAAATCAATTATTTCAGCTCAGTAGCCAGTTTAGTCTTTTTTCGGGCTTTAAATAATACCACGTAATTCAGGCGCTGGTTATCCCTCATGATTTTTTGTAATCATTCGATAAGTCAATTTTGTGGCAACTATTTTGTAGCTTTAAAACGTAGATATTGCAGACCGCGGTAGTGGTCGTCGGCTTCTCCCACTTTCTTATCGGTACTTCTCGTGAAACATCCTTTACCCCTTGTTGTATTTGCCGGGCTGCTGGGTTTGCACATGGCCAGCCCTGGCTATGCCCAAAGTGGCCCCAACCAGCCCGCGCCCGCCAGCCCTGTTGCACCGGCCGCCATCAACCCCGACTCGGTGTATGTGAACCCAGAGGTACGGCCCCAGTTCGTGGGCGGCGACCGGGCTTTTGCCGCTTACGTGGGCAAAGCCATTCGCTATCCCAAGCAGGCTCTCGACCGTCGGGTGTCGGGCAAAGTGTATATCAGCTTCACGCTCAGCGCCCAGGGCAAGGTGCAGGATGCACACGTGGTGAGCGGCCCCGGCAACGGCCTCAACGAAGAAGCCCTGCGCCTCATCTGGACCATGCCCGCCTGGGAGCCCGGCCGCGTGAACGGCCAGCCGGTGCGCGTGGCCTGCACGCTGCCCATTGCCTTCAATTCGGGCCGCTAAGCCTGCCTGCCTGGGCCACGTAGCAACTAGCAGATACTATTCCTTTATTGCGCAGATTGATAATTAGTTAGGCTAACACGACAGTGCCCGGCTTTCGCATCGAAGGCCGGGCACTGTCGTGTTAACGTCCCGGGGCTTATTGGTAAACGGGCACACCGGGCGAACCCAGGCCAAAATCACTGAAGGTGATGGTTTCGCGGGTGCTTTCGTACATCTTAATCCCATTGGCTGCGTTCAGCCCCCGCGGGTAGTAGCCCAGCAGCAGCTGAAACGTGCGCAGCACCGTGAACTCGTTGCGGAAGCGCAGGCCCAGCCCGAAGCCGGTGTACGGCGCCCCGTCGAACGGGGAGCCGCCGCCCGGGCGCTCCGTCACCCAGGCCGCATCGGCGAAGGCAATGCCGGCCAGGCGAAAGCCCAGCAGCGAGAGCGGCGTGAACAAAGTGGTTTCGTAGTTCAGCACGAAGCGGCTGGTGGCCCGGATGGGGCTGGCCGGAGAAAACCCGCGCAGGCCCCGGTCGTTGGTGATGCCCTGCTGCAGGAAATCGCCGGGCCGGCGGTTCAGGCCAATGGTGGCGCGGCTGCTGAGAAAATGCCGGTATTGCCAGTTGCCACGATGGTAGAGCCGGGTGAACGACGTAAGCTCGCCCGTGAGCAGCCCCTGCTCCCAGCGGCGGCCCTCGTCGAGGCGCTGATAGCCACCCACATCCAGCGCGCCGTAGAGGTAGCCGGTGCGGGCGCTGTAGCCGGCCGCCGCAATGCGCACATCAAAATAGTGGTGCGGTACCACGCTGTTTATATCGTAGCCAGCGGTGAAACTCACCAGCGTACCGGTCGGAATATCTTCGGTGCGGCCGAAGCCGAACAGGTACCGGTCTTTGTAGTAGCGACGCACCGAGTAGCCCACCGTGCCCAGCAGCAGGGTGGAGTTGTGGTAGGAATTCACGTAGTTGGGTACCTCCACCGGAGCAGGGTCCGGTACCGTCTGGAACTGGGTGCGCACCATGCGGGTAGCGACGATGATGCGGCCCGGGTTTTCGTAGCCCAAATCGTAGGAGCGCAGCCGCAGGGCGCGGCCTATCCATGCATCCTGCACGGTCGATTCCAATGGGTAATAGCGGGGAGTCAGCCCCTGCGGCGTCGACAGCTTGAATTGCTGCGTGTAACGGTCCAGGCTGATGGCGCCGGCGTAGCGCGTAGTAGGCGAATAGAAATCGCGCCTGAGCGACACCCCACCCGAACGGTAGTTGAACTCGTTGCGGTAGCGGCCCTGCGCGTAAAAAAAGTGTCGGAACGGTGCCGTGTAGCTGCCCTCGTAGGCCCAGGTTTGGGGGTTGGTCGTGTTGTCGTACTCGCGGCCGTAGTTGTAGGAATTCTCAATCTGATGGCCCAGGCCCAGAAAGTTCTGGTCGCCGAGCGTGATGGTGCCGGCCGTGGCCGTGCCCACCTGCACGCCGGCCGTGATGCTGAACACGTCGGTGGTCAGCACTTCAATGTCCACACTGTCGCGTGTGGTGGTGCGCTCGTTCACCAGCACCCGGGCGTCGAGAATTTCCGGCGTCTGGCGTAGCAGGCGTTCCGACTCGGCCAGGGCCTGGGGCTCGAGCGCCTGCCCGGGCCGGAACAGCAGCACCTGCCGGATGCGCGCCCGCGAGGTCTTGATGTGCAGGCCGTTGCCGGCTTTGTCGAGCAGGGTGCGGGGGCGGCGGGTCGAGTCGGTGAGGCTGTAGCCGAAGGCATCGAGCGGCCGGATATCGATGCGGCGCACAATCTTGAAATTGTGGCGGTCGAACTGCCGGTCGAGCAACACGGCGTCGAGGCCAGCCTGCTCCTGCTGCCGCTGCGTGAAGTTGAGCAGGCCCGACATGGCTCGGCCCATAATGGTTTTGCGGCGGGAATATGCCTGTAAGCGGTGCAGCAGCCGCTCCTGGTCGAACCGCTCGCGCAGCGAGTCGGGCCGGGCGGGCAGGGCTTCCAGGGTGGCGTGCAGTGAGTCGGGCGGCACGGCCGAGCGCGGGTCGAAAGTTTGGGCGCACGCGGGCCGGGCCAGCCCCGCAAGCAGGAGCAGCACTGGCAGCCAGAGCAACAAAAAATAACCGCGAAAGCGCATGGGCAGGGGCAAGGCTGCAAATTACGAACGGGCGGCGGGGCCGCACACGACCGCGGGGCCGCCCAAGGTTGCGCCAGGGTCGTTTTTGCTAACAGAATGACAAATGCCCAGCACCGTTTTTTCTGAAATAAAGAAACTATTTCTAATAAAATTAGCTTAAGTCGTAGTGCCTGTTTGGGCGCTGTCTACTACTTTTAAAGCCGAAAGCAACGCCCCGCCGCATGAACGAGCGTATTCAGGAGAAACTAAGCATATTAGCCGATGCGGCCAAGTACGATGCCTCGTGCAGCAGCAGCGGCGGCAAGCGCAAAAACGAAGGCAAAGGCCTCGGCAACGCCGAAGGCATGGGCATTTGCCACAGCTACACCGAAGACGGCCGCTGCGTGAGCCTGCTGAAAATTCTGCTCACCAACCATTGCATCTTCGATTGCGCCTACTGCGTTTCGCGCCGCTCGAACGACGTGAAGCGCGCCGCTTTCACGGTGGATGAGGTAGTGGACCTTACCATCAACTTCTACCGCCGCAACTACATCGAGGGCCTGTTTTTGAGCTCGGGCATCTTCTCCAGCCCCGACTATACGATGGAGCGCCTCGTGCGCATTGTGAAGAAGCTGCGCACCGAGCACCGCTTTAACGGCTACATCCACGTCAAAACCATTCCCGGCGCGAGCGAGGAGCTGATTCAGGAAGCCGGCCTCTATGCCGACCGCCTGAGCGTGAACATCGAGCTGCCCTCCGAGCTGGCTCTCACGCAGTTGGCCCCGGAGAAAAACTACCAGGAAATCCTGACCCCGATGGCCCAGATTCGGGACGGCATCCTTCAGAATAAGGAGGAGAAGGCGCTGTTTCACAAAGTTCCCAACTTCGCCACCGCCGGCCAGAGCACCCAGCTCATCGTGGGGGCCAGCGCCGAAACCGATTTGCAAATCATTAAGCTCACCGACAGCCTCTACCAGGGCTACGGCCTGAAGCGTGTGTACTACTCCGGTTACATCCCCGTGACCGATGATGCCCGCCTGCCGCAGGTGACGCAGCCGCCCGTCATCCGCGAGCACCGTCTGTACCAGACCGACTGGCTGATGCGCTTCTACGGCTTCCAGGCCGACGAAATCCTCGACCCCGCCCACCCGCACCTCGACCTCGAAATCGACCCTAAGCTGGCCTGGGCTCTGCGCAACCGCCACGTGTTCCCGGTCGATGTGAATACGGCCGACTATGAGATGATACTGCGCATTCCTGGCGTGGGGGCGCGCTCGGCCAAGCGCATCGTGGCCGCCCGTCGCTTCGCCACGCTCGATATGGAAACGCTGCGCCAGCTGGGCGTGGTACTTAAGCGCGCCAAATACTTCCTCACCTGCCGTGGCGAGCACCAGCCCGTCATCGGCGAGCTGACGGAGCAGCAGGTGCGCCGCCAGATTCTTTTCGGGGCCGGCTCGGTGCGCTCGGCCCTCGTCACGCAGCAGCTCGATTTATTCGCCCAAGCTTCCTGATTTCATTATGAAAGCTGATTTCAATTCCGATTCTTCCGCGCCGCTGCTGCACCCCGGCCAACTGGGCGGCGTGCAGCACGACATTCTTTTTTCTGTCATGAAAGTTATTCACCGCCAGCCCCAGCCGCAGCCCATCGTGCTGCCGCAGTCCGATAAAGTAACCCGGCTTTCGTGCGTGTGCCGCATCAGCGAGCTGATGCCTTTGGTGCGCCAGCTGCACGATGAGGCCCGCGCCCGCTACGAGGCCGGCCGCCAGAGCGAGCAACGCCAGCAGGCGGCGTAGAGCGATGTAGAGACTATATGGCGTTTCTACCGTTTTAGACCCAGGCGCTCTACGGTTTCGCCTTCGAAGTCGAACTCGATGAGCACGGCTGGCGAATTGCCCACCACCCAGCCATCGTGCCCCGGTGCGATGGCCACGACCTGCGGCGCGATGAACTCCTCGCGTGTGCCGTCGGCGTACTCGATGTTGAGGTGGCCGGCCGCCAGAAAGCCGACGTGCGCGTGCTGGCACAACTCGGTGCCCGTCACCGGCTTCATGTCTTTCGACCAGCGGAAACCGACCGGATACACTATCCGTTTCACGCGGGAGTTGCCGGTGCGCACTACGTCGACCTGCGCGCCGCCGACTTCGCGGCGGGTGGCGCCTTTCAAGGGGCCCAGAAGGGTGTCGAGATTCATACTTGCGTATTTAAGTGGCGGAAAGTCAGCAGTACGCAGGCTTAAATACAGTCGTTTCAACCCGAAGCCAGTTTGCCAGTGAAACCCATCCGTCGCCCTGCTTCAGCCGCCTCAGCGGCTGCCACTGCTGCCCGGCGGCCGGCGCCCGCGCTAACGGCCGCGCCGCTGGACTACACCTACGACGGCACGTTTGAGGGCCTGCTCACGGTGCTGTTCACGGTGTACGACTGGCGGGCGGCACCCAACAGCATTCAGCCCGAAGGCACGGCGCAGAGCGGCTTGTTTGCCCAGCCGGCCCACCGCGAAACCGACGAGGCTTTGGCCGCCCGCGTGTGGGAGGGCCTACTGAAAACCATGGACAGCGAAGCCCGCACCCGCCTCTACCACGTGTTTCTGAGCGAGGATGCCGACCGGGAGCTGCTGATTTTCCGGTACGTAGACTTAGCCCTGCGCTCGCCCATGGATATCGCGGAGAATTACGCCAACGCCGACGTGCGCCGCGTGCAGCGCCTGGCCCAGATGATGTTTCGCGAAAAGCACCGCATGGAAGCCTTCGTGCGCTTCGAGAAAACCAGCGACGAGCTGTTCCACGCCACCATCGAGCCCGACATGGACGTGCTGCCGCTCATCGCCGCGCACTTCACTAAGCGCTACGCCGACCAGCGCTGGCTGATTTACGACCGCCGCCGCCACTACGGCCTGTATTACAACCTGACGCGGACCGACGTGATGCAGTTTGAAAACGCGACGGGGCAAAAGTCGACTAATATTTCGGCCACCGTGCTCGACGAGCGGGAGCCGCTGTTCAAGCACCTCTGGCAGACGTACTTTGACCACGTCAACATCCCCGAGCGCCGCAACCTGAAGCTGCACCGGCGCCACATGCCCCTGCGCTACTGGAAATACCTGAGCGAGAAGCAGCCGCGCGAGGTGCGTTTCGAGCCCATCAAAAACAAGCAGCCCATTGTGGGCAAGGAGATTTCGGCCGGCCAGAAGCAGCTGCCGCAGTAGGGTGCGGGGCTGGCCCCCGCCCATTGGTGCGCCGATGTGGCGCTCGAGGCCAACCCCCGCACCCTACGCTTTGGGCCTAACTTGCGGGCTCATTCGAAGTTTTAGCAATGAGCAAGACACTGATTTTTGGGGCCTCCGGGCAATTGGGGCAATGCCTGGCACACGTAGCCCGCGAGCGCGGCACCACGGGCCTCCTGTTTCTGGCCGAGGAGCAGGCCAACATTCTCAATCCCGAGGGCCTGGCCGCCCTGTTTACCGAACAGCAACCCGCCTACGTTATCAACTGCGCGGCCTACACGGCCGTGGATAAGGCCGAAGACGAAGTAGACCTGGCCCGCCGCATCAACCGCGACGGGGTGGAAAACCTAGCCCGCCTCTGCGGCGAGCACGGCAGCACGCTCATCCAGATTTCGACCGATTTCGTGTTTGCCGGCAGCGGCAACCAGCCCCTCTCCGAAACCGACGAAACCGCCCCGCTGGGCATCTACGGCCTCACCAAGCTCGAAGGCGAGCAGGTGATTCCGGAACTTACCAGCCGGTATTTCACGCTGCGCACGAGTTGGCTGTACTCAGAATTTGCCGGCAACTTCGTGAAAACCATGCAGAAGCTGGGCCGCGAGCGCGACGAGCTGCGCGTGATTTGGGACCAGGTGGGCACGCCTACTTATGCCATCGATTTGGCCGGCGTTATCCTCGATATCATCGAAAGCGGTAGCACTGCCTACGGCCTCTACCACTACAGCAACGAGGGCCTGACTTCGTGGTACGACTTCGCCACGGCCATCTTCGAGCTGAGCGGTATTGAAGTAAAAACTACGCCCATCCGCACCAGCGAATACCCGACGAAGGCTACGCGCCCGCCGTTTTCGGTGATGGATAAGACGAAAATTAAAGCCGCACTGGGCGTAGCTATTCCGCACTGGCGCGAGAGCCTGAAAGTGTGCATCGCGCGGCTGGCTGCGGCCGAGTAGCTACTAGCTACAGCAGCATTTAGAGCAGTTTTCAGGTCTTACCGGGAATGCATCCGATTATGTATGCTCGAATACTCAATAAAGCCTCTGCCGTTTGTTCGGCAGAGGCTTTTTTTCATGAGATGAAAGTAGCAGCTGACTAGCCACGTCCATAAAAGCGGCTCACCAGATAAGCCGCGCCCGCGAAGGCGGCCCCCAGCAGGCACACGCCGGGCCAGCCAAAATGCATCCAGACGAAGCCACCCGCCACCGAGCCCAGCGAGCCGCCCGTAAAGTAGCCGGTCATGTACACGGTGTTGAGGCGGCTGCGGGCCTCGGGCACCAGCGAAAAAATCAGGGTTTGGTTGGAGATGTGGGCGGCCTGCACGCCCACATCGAGCAGAATGACGCCCACCACCAGCCCGGCCAGGTGAAAGCCGCCCAGGCCCAGCACCGCGTAGGCAGCCACGGCTAGCAGCGTGCCTACGCCAATGGCGAAGTCGGGCCCGCGGGTGTCGGCGGTGCGGCCGGCAATGGGCGCGGCCAGCGCGCCCACGGCCCCAATCACCCCGAAAAAGCCCGCCACGGCGCTGCCATAGCCATAGGCCGGGCTTTCGAGGAAGAACACCAGCGTGGTCCAGAACACGCTGAAGGCCGCAAACAGCAGCCCACCCACCAAGGCCGAGCGGCGCAGGGCCGGCAGCGTGCCCGCCAACGTAAACAGCGACCGCATGAGCGAGCCGTAGGAGCCCGCGAAATGGGGCTGGTCGCGCGGC
>NZ_BAAGZM010000152.1:0-8033 GCF_054778495.1 Hymenobacter agri | reverse complement strand
GCAAATTTGCCTACCACTTGGCCGACGACCCGCAGGCGGCCGTGCCCGCGGGCCCTGGCGCAGCACGTGCCGGCGTATCAGGGGCCGGCGTTTTATCCAAGCAGCACCTATGTGCGCGTTGGCACCACCGTCGTGCGGCCTGCCGATACGGCGTACTACGCTCTTTACCCCAACGACCCGGCCAAGGTATTCAGCCACCACTTGTTTCAGCCGTACTATTACCTGGCCGAACGGCTGCCGTAGTGCGAAACGCTGGCTGCGGCTGCAACTTTCCCTCACACCCATTTTCTTTCTTCTTCCCGTTTATCGCCGCCATGGACCAGCGCATCATCAATCTCTTCGACGAATACACCCACGCTCCGCTCACCCGCAAGGAGTTTATGGAGCGGCTGATAAAGCTGGCGGGCGGTACTGCCCTGGCCCTTTCGGCCCTTTCGGTGCTGGAGCCCGGCTACGCGGCCGCTGCCACCGTGACGCCCGAGGCCGACGACCTGCAGGCCGAAGAAGTGAGCTGGATTGGCGACGGCGCGCCCGTGCGTGGCTACCTGGTGCACCCCAAAGGCCACCAGAAGCGCGGCGCGGTGGTGGTCATCCACGAAAACCGGGGGCTGACGCCGCACATCAAGGATGTGACGCGGCGGGTGGCGCAGGCCGGCTACCTGGCCCTGGGCGTGGATGCGCTGAGCGTGGTGGGCGGCACGCCGGCCGACGAGGATAAGGGCCGCGAGCTCATCGGCCAGCTCGACCCGGTGAAGAACCTCAACAACTATCTGAAAGCTTTAGACTACCTGCGCGCCCGGCCTGACTGCAACGGCCGCACCGGCGCGGTGGGCTTTTGCTGGGGCGGCGGGCTGGTGAACCAGCTGGCCGTGCACGACCCTAAACTGAACGCTGCCGTGGCCTACTACGGCCAGCAGCCCAAAGCCGAAGACGTGCCAAACATCAAGGCCAGCGTGATGCTGCACTACGGCGGCCTCGACCAACGCATCAACGCCGGTATCCCGGCCTACGAAGCGGCTCTGAAGGCGGCCGGCACGAAGTATGAGCTCTACCTATACGAGGGCGTGAACCATGCTTTCAACAACGACACCTCGCCGGCGCGCTACAACGCCGAGGCCGCCCGGCTGGCGTGGGAACGCACCTTGCGTTTATTCAAGGAAAAACTGGGGTAACCGGGCAACCGCGGCCGTTTCGGGGGCATCTTTGCAGTATCAAGCCGCTGTCTTTCCCATGCTGCCCAAAAAGTTATTCTCAGTAGTTGCCGCGCTTTTGCTGAAAGCCGGCAGCAGCCTGGCACAGACGGCCCCGCCGTCGCCGGCCACCCCGCCCCCGCCCGCCAACGAGCAGCAGGTGAGCGTGCCCGTACCGCGCGCCGTGTCGCTGCTGGTCGATGTGGTGAGTGTGCTGGCCTCGCGCACCGAAGGCCAGGACAAGGTGCAGACGCTGCTGGAACGGCGGCGCGAACGCAAGAAAAAAGGCGAGCAAACCATCGATTTCAGTGTGCCGAAGAATCGACTGACCCGGGTGCTGGGCTTAACCGATTAGGTAGCGCGCGAATGGAAAAAGGCTGGTGAAGGAATAAGTCTGCGAAGTGGACGGATTGGTCGGGATTTCCGGCCCGTCCGTCCACCTTTTGTTTTTCGGGCTGGTTGTGGCGGCTCATTTGCATTGGAGATAAATAACGGAGCCTGGGCCGCCGCGCTTTTATTGCCCGTTAATCCCGGGCGGCGCTGGCTGGTCTGACATGAATACTTGCTCCGTTTGCAACTGTCATTTCTGCTTCACCTCCACTTCTTATTTCCATGAAAAAGCTTCTGTTCCCGCTTCTGGCGGCATTCGCTCTCACGGTAGGCACTGCCGCCGCCCAAACCACTACCCCCGATGCCATGCCGGGCCGCGGCCGCGGCTACGGCCGCATGCAGGGCTCGCCCGATGAGATGGCCAAGCGCCAGGCCGACCGCCTCAGCAAAGAGCTGGGCCTGACGGCCGACCAAACCACCAAAGTGCAGGCCATTCTGCTGGCCCGCACTCAGGAAATGCAGGCCATGCGCGGCCAGGCCCGCGACGGTAGCGGCGACCGCAGCCAGATGCGCGAGCAAATGCAGGCCAACCGCGCCAAGTACGACGCCCAGTTCAAGACCGTTCTCACGCCCGACCAGTACACCAAATTCACCGCCCTGCAGGCCGACCGCATGGACCGCGCCCGCGACATGCGCGATGGCAACGGCCCCGATGTGAAAAAGATGAAAGCCAAAACCACCGACGGCGACAAAGTGAAGGTGAAAGCCGACAACTAAGCCCGGCCACCTGGCTGAAAACACACCGCCCCGGCCAGCTTGGTCGGGGCGGTGTGTTTTGTGCGTATTCGGAACTCGCCGGCGGGGCTATTTCCTGGCTTTGGCGGGCGCGGCCGGCTTAGCCTTGGTGCCCGCGGCATCGCGAAACGCCTTGAGGGCGGGCGAAGGCTTACCGTCGTCGCCCCAGGCGCAAAGCTGGTAGCCGCTCCAGCTTTTGGCGCCTTCGGGCTCCCAGTAGAATACGCCGAGGCCCTTGTGCCGGGGCACGGCGCGCACGGCTTGCTGAGTGGCCACCAGCAGGTCGTAGGTGTTTTGCACGGCGGTGTAGTCGCCGCCCACTTCGGCCACCACCACTTCCTTGCCGGGGTAGCGGGCCACCATGTCGAGCAGGTTGGCGCGCAGGTTGGCAATGGAGGCCGTGTAGTCCTGCTTGAGCCAATAGGGGTAGTACGACATGCCGATGACGTCGAACTTGCCACCGTTGGCGGTGAGTTTGTCGAAGAAGTCGCGGTACATAGCGTTGTCGTTGCCGCGGTCGAGGTGCACGATAACCTTGCTGCTGGGGCTGGCCGCCTTCACGGCCTCGTAGCCCTTGTTGATGAGCTGGGTAAGCTGTGGGAAGTTCTTGGTACTGCCCTCGGGCCACATCATGCCGCCGGGTATCTCGTTGCCGACCTGCACCCATTCGGGCGTCACGCCGTTCGCCCGTAGCGCCTGCATCGTGCTCAGGGTGTGGTCGTACACATCGGTCAGGAGCTGGGGAAAGGGATGGCTGGCCCAGGCAGCGGGCTTAGCCTGCTTGCCCGGGTCGGCCCAGGTGTCGCTGTAGTGGAAGTCAATCATTACCCGGAAGCCCAGGTCGGTGGCCCGCTTGGCCATGGTCACCACTTCGGCGGGGCTGCAGTGGCCGCTGGCTTTGTCGTCGGAGGGGTTCACGAACACCCGCAGGCGAATGGAATTAATGCCCTGCGCTCTGAGAATGGCAAAACAGTCCTGCGGCACGCCCTGCTCATTGCGAAACACGTAGCCGGTGGCCTCCATCTGCTGCAGCCAGCCCACATCGGCGCCTTTGGCAAACGCCTGCGCGGCGGCTTTAGGAGCGAAAAAGGTGGTGGCGCACCAAGCGGCACCCAGTAGCAGGGCGGTTCGGGAGAAGCGATTCATAGCGGTAAGGGTGGGAAGGTGAGCGGTAATAGGCTTGCTCGTACTATTAGGCACGGCGAGGAGGGAAAGGAGGTACATCAGTGGTAATAGTTGAAGACGCTTTGCCAACGCCATTTAATCAACTTCAACCAGCCCGCTTTTGCAATCGTCAATTCATTCGTTTGTACATCGAACCATGCTTGGTAGCCAAAAACACGAAAAAACCATCCAAGCCTCAATTTGAAGTCATGCCACCCACTGCCATCGTGATGTTCTTTGCCGACTATTTGATTAAAACACTTGACAATATTCTCGAAATCTAACCTGGTCAATTTCTCTTTTGAGTCGATTATATCGACTACTTCCGATGCAATCTGACCTTCGATTATAAACCGCGCATTCTCCTGAGAGAAACGGACAAAATAATAGACCAGCCCTCTGTCCGTCAGCTTATTTCTCGCTTCTACCTGCGCTCCGGTCATATCCTCACACCTGAATCACCCCCACGTTGTACGCCTTCTCAATCGGCGCATGGTTGGCGGCGGCAATGCCTTCGGAAATCACTTTCCGCGTTTCCAGCGGGTCAATCACGGCATCGACCCAGAGGCGGGCCGCGGCGTAGTAGGGCGAGAGCTGCTCCTCGTAGCGGGCCTTGATGCGGTCAAGCAGCTCCTTTTCGGCTTCGGGGGTGATGACTTCGCCCTTGGCTTTGAGCGAGGCCACCTGGATTTGCAGCAGGGTATTGGCCGCAGCCGCGCCGCTCATCACGGCCAGCTGGGCCGTGGGCCAGGCCACGATGAGGCGCGGGTCGTAGGCCTTGCCGCACATGGCGTAGTTGCCAGCGCCGTAGCTGTTGCCCACCACCACCGTGAACTTGGGCACCACCGAGTTGCTCATGGCATTCACCATCTTGGCGCCGTCCTTGATGATGCCGCCCTGCTCGCTCTGACTGCCCACCATGAAGCCCGATACGTCGTGCAGAAACACCAGCGGAATGCGCTTCTGGTTGCAGTTCATAATGAAGCGCGCCGCCTTATCGGCCGAGTCGGAGTAGATTACGCCGCCCATCTGCATGCCGGTTTTCTTGCTCTTCACAATCTTGCGCTGGTTGGCCACGATGCCCACCGCCCAGCCGTCGATGCGCGCCAGCCCGCAGATGAGCGTCTGGCCATATAGGTCCTTGTAGGGCTCAAACTTCGAGTTATCGACCAGCCGGTTGATGATTTCCATCATGTCGTAAGGCTTGGCGCGGTCGGCGGGTAGCAGGCCGTAGATTTCCTGCTCATTGAGCGCCGGCTTGGCGGGCGTGGCGCGGCTGAACCCGGCTGATGGCTGTCCGCCCATCTTGTCGAAGATGTTGCGGATGTGCGTGAGGCATTCCTCGTCGGTGTCGAACTTGTAATCCGTCACGCCCGAGATTTCGGAGTGCATGCTCGCGCCGCCCAGCGCCTCGTTGTCGATACTCTCGCCGATGGCCGACTTCACCAGGTAGGAGCCGGCCAGGAACACCGAGCCCGTGCCGTTCACAATCATGGCCTCGTCGCTCATGATGGGCAGGTAGGCCCCGCCGGCCACGCACGGGCCCATGATGGCCGAAATCTGCACAATGCCCATGCTGCTCATCACCGCGTTGTTGCGGAAAATGCGGCCGAAATGCTCCTTATCGGGAAAAATCTCGTCCTGCATGGGCAGGTACACGCCCGCCGAATCCACGAGGTAAATAATCGGCAGCTTGTTTTCGATGCTGATTTCCTGGGCCCGCAGGTTTTTCTTGGCCGTGATGGGAAACCACGCGCCGGCCTTCACGGTGGCGTCGTTGGCCACCACCACGCACTGCCGCCCGGCCACGTAGCCGATAACGACGACCACGCCGCCGCCGGGGCAGCCGCCTTCCTCCTTGTACATCCCCTCGCCCGCAAAAGCACCGATTTCTACTTGCGCCGCGCCCTTATCGAGCAGGTAGTCAATTCGCTCGCGGGCGGTGAGCTTGCCTTTGGCCTTGTGGGCTTCGATGCGCTTTTGCCCGCCGCCGAGGGCTACTTTCTGGAGTTTTTGGGTGAGATTGAAACTGAGTTGTTTGAGTTGGTCTTCGTTGCGGTTGAACTCGACGTTCATAAGAGAGCGGGGGTGGGATTTTGGAAGTGTAGGCACAAAAAAATCCGCCCAGGGGCGGATTCCAAAGGTACGGCGGGAATTGTAGCGCGGACTTTGCAGTCCGCGCTACTGCGGTACTATTTAACCGTCGTCTTCTTCTCGGTTTCTACCACGGTGCCGTTAGGCTTGGTGGTTTTGGTTTCGACTTCGGTCTTTTTCTTGTCGCTGCCTCCGCCGCCAAACACCGAGAAGTGCACGTAGCGTTTGGGGTTGGCTTTGAGGTCGACAAACAAGTCGTTGGAAGCGGCCGTGGTGGCGGCCAGGTTCTTATACAGCGTCGAGTCGTGTAGTAGCTTGCCCATCGAGCCCTTCTGGTCGTTCAGGGCCGTGTTCAGGCTTTGCACGGTGGTTTGGGCGTCGGCCAGGGTCGAGTTGAGGCGGCGCAGAGCCGGGCCCACGGGCGCGGTCTTCAGCGAGTCCGACAGCTGGCCAAAATTCACGGCGATGCGGTCGAGCTTGGAGGTGGTTTTGTTGAGGGCCGCACTCATCTGCGCGAAGTTGCGTGTGATTTGGTTGATGTTGGCCTGGTTGGCCAAAATCAGCCGGTTGAATGCTTCGGCGCTGGCCCGCGCGCCTTGCAGCGTGCCCTGAATGTTGGTTTGCGCGTCTTTGTTCAGAAAGCCGTTGATGTGCGAAAGCGTGGCGCCCACGGTGTCGAGCACGGGCAGGGCCTTGGCCTGGAAAGCATCAGCAATGCCCGAGGGCGTAGTCGTGCGGATTTCCTCGCCTCCGTTAAAGGTCTTGGAGTTGCGGCCCAGCGTGAGCGTAATGGCTTTGGAGCCCAGCAGTGAGCCGCCCAGGCTGGCCGTAGTGGAGTCGCCCACCACCACGTCTTTCTGCAGCTCCAGGGCCACGCGCACGGCGTTGCCCTTGTCGGGCTGCAGCTCCATGCTTTTTACCTGGCCTACTTTGATGCCGTTCAGGGCCACGAGGGCGCCCACGTTCAGGCCGTCGACCTTGGGGTACGTGGCGTAGTAAGTGCGGTCAGAAGATAAGACGTTGCTGCCGCGCAGAAAATTATAGCCGATAACGAGAGCGGCAATGGCGACGATGGCGAGAAGCGCCACTTTTATTTCTTTAGACACGAGTAAGAATTGTTGGATAGGAACGGAAAGGGCAAACGCTGCGTGCGGATTGTATTGCGGCCGCCACAGTTCGGTGCCCGGCGAGCAAAACTGGTTACCTGGAAATGCTAGGAGGCTATCCGCCTTCGAGCTCGCGCTTGTACTCGCGGAACGCCCGGTAGATGCCCGCGGCCATATACGTTTGGTTGGCTTTATCGTTGAGGTAACGCTCCTCGGCGGGGTTGGTGAGGAAGCCCGACTCGATGAGGACTGAGGGCATGGTCGATTTCCAGAGCACCAGAAAACCTGCCTGCTTCACGCCGCGGCTGGGTCGCTTCACACTCGTGCGCAGCTGCCGGTCGACGCGCTGAGCAAAGCGCAGGCTGTTGGTGATGTAGGCCGACTGGAACAGCGAAAACAGAATATGCGACTGCGGCGAGCTGGGGTCGAAGCCATCGTAGCGTTTCTTATAGTCCTTTTCCTGCAAAATAACCGAGTTTTCGCGCTGGGCTACGCCCAGGTTGGCGTCGGTTTTGTGCAGGCCCATGGTCCACACTTCGGTGCCGTGGCTTTGGCTGGGGCCGGCGTTGCAGTGAATGGAGATGAACAGGTCGGCGTGGTTGCGGTTGGCAATGGCGGCGCGCTCGTCGAGCTCCACAAACACGTTGGTTTTGCGGGTGTAAATCACCTTCACGTCGGGCAGATTTTCTTCAATCTGCTTGCCCAGGGCCAGGATGAGGCTCAGGGCCACGTCGGCCTCGCGGGCGCTGGCTCCGGCGCAGCCCCGGTCTTTGCCACCGTGGCCGGCATCGAGGACTACCGTGCGCAGGCGGTAGCGATAGGGCGCATTGGGCAGGTCGGAGGTGCGCATCGAATCGGGAGCCGACGTTGCTACCCGGCCCGAGTCGGGCGTGGTTTGGGCTTCGGCTTTCCACTCGCCGATGCCGGCGCCCAGCAGCAGCAGGGCCGCACTGGCCCAGATGACAATAATCCGCACGGTGTTCGTTGAAGGGGCGGTAGCGACCTGCTACCTTTGTACAAGCCCCAAAAGTAACGAATTTAACTGCTGCTATACTTTGCCCCTCTGGTTTAGTCTTTCTGCCGATGCCGGATTGCGGCGCTTCTACCACCGCCCGCACCGGTGGCCGATGGGCCAAATACTGCCGTCGTTGCTGTGGCTAGCCTTGCTGCTGCCCGTGGCCATCCCGGCTTTCAGCCAGACCTCACCCGCCCCCAAATCGACGCATAAAGCCAAGGTGCAGGCCCGCAAGGCCCGCGTGAAAGCAATTCTGGCGCAGCCCGCCCTACCCGACCGGGATACCGTAACGGTGCCGCCGCGCAAGCCCACGCCCCGCGCCAAGCCCGGCCAGCGGCC
>NZ_BAAGZM010000151.1:0-8078 GCF_054778495.1 Hymenobacter agri | reverse complement strand
CTGCAAGGTCCCGATGCCGGGCGCGCCCTCACGCCGCTCGTCGACGCCGGCCGCCGTCGCGGGACTGACGTGGAGCTGTATCGCTTGGGCTTTCTGGTGGGCGACGACACGCAGCAGCCCTTCGTGACCTACGCCTGGATAGCCGACTCGGCCGAGGTGTGGCCGGTGCGCGCTACCATCCAGGTGGTATATCGCGACACGGCGGCGCGACAGGTGTGGGAAGTGTATTTGCGGGAAATGAAATAAGGGAACCAGTTAATGCCGAAAAAAATGTCTGTCATCCTGAGCGCAACGCGGGGCCTTCTCACAGTTGAACGAAAAGTCCAAACGTAAGAAGGTCCTGCGTTGCGCTCAGGACGACAGACGGTTGCTAAGCAGCCACCCCACGATATTATCTAGCCAATCTTTTTGCCCGCCATGGCCTGCTGAATGGAAATGTTCATCACCCGCTCGGCGTAAGGACGAGTCAGCTCGTCGAGCTCATCCATGGTTTTTAGAATGGGGTCACGGTCGGTACCGGCCAGGGCGGCGCGCACCTTCGCTACCTGGGCCCCGGTATCGGCCAATTCGGTTTCGGTGAGGTGCTGGCGGTTTTTGCGCGTAAAGCCTTCGACCTGATACAGCAGCTGCTCGGCCGCCGTGCGGGCCTCGATGAGCAGGCGGGCGGCCACGTCGTCCTTGGCATTCACCAGCGAGTCCATCAGCATCTGCTCCACCTGGTCGTCGGTGAGGCCGTACTGGGGCTTGATTTCGACCTGCTGGCGGGTGTTCGAACGCAGCTCAATAGCTTCGACTTTCAGAATACCGTCGGCGTTCAGCAGGAAGTTCACGTCCACTTTGGGCAGGCCGGCTGGCATGGCCGGAATGCCGGTGAGGGTGAATTCGCCCAGCTTGCGGTTCTGGCTCACGAGGTCGCGCTCGCCCTGGTACACGGCCACCTTCAGGTTCACTTGGCCATCGATGCTGGTGGTGTACTGGCGGCCAGCTTTGGTCGGAATCTTCGAGTTGCGCGGGATAATGGGGTCCATCAGCCCGCCCAGCGTTTCGATGCCCAGCGTAAGCGGCGTCACGTCGAGCAGCAGCACGTCGCGCCGGTTGCCGGCCAGAATATCGGCCTGAATGGCGGCGCCCAGCGCCACTACTTCGTCGGGGTTCAGCGAGTTGTTGGCCGGCTGGCCAAAGAACTTCGATACCTCGTCGTACACCAGCGGCACGCGCGTCGAGCCGCCCACCAGCAGTACGGCATCGAGCGGCGCGGTGAGCCCGGCATCGGCCACGGCCTGGCGGCAGGCCTCGATGGTGCGCGCCACTAGCGGGCGGATGAGGTCGTCGAACTGCGCGCGCGTGAGCGTCACGGTCGTGTTGTGGCCGGCTTCGTCGGTGAGATGGGTGGTGAAATCGTCGTGCTGGCTGAGGTATTTCTTGGCCATTTCGGCGGCCAGGCGCAATTGCTGCTGCAGGTGCGGATTGGTGCGGTAGGAGTCGGGCAGGCCGAAGGTGGCCGTCCAGTGCTCCACCACGGCACGGTCAAGGTCGTCGCCGCCCAGGTAAGTGTCGCCGTTGGTGCTCAGCACCTCAAAAATGCCCTGCTGAATGCGCAGAATGCTGATGTCGAAAGTGCCGCCGCCGAGGTCATATACGGCCACGGTTTTTTCCTCGTCGGGGCTCAGGCCGATGCCGTAGGCCAGGGCGGCGGCGGTGGGCTCGTTCACGATGCGCAGCACCTCCAGCCCGGCCAGGCGGCCAGCATCGCGCGTGGCCTGCCGCTGCGAGTCGTTGAAATAAGCCGGCACCGTAATAACGGCGCGGTTCACGGGCGTTTTCAGGGCGTGCTCGGCGCGAGCGCGCAACTCTTTCAGGATGGCGGCCGACAGCTCGATGGGGGAGTAGAACCGGTCGTCGACCCGCATTTTCACCAGGCCTTCGGTATTGTCGTCAATCACCTTGTAGCCCAGCTGATGGGCGTGCTGGCCCAGGTCGCGGTAGCTTTTGCCCAGCAGGCGCTTCACCGAATAAATAGTGCGGGCCGGGTCGGTGAGCAGGTATTCGCGGGCGTCGTTGCCGATAACCGGGTCGGCGCTGTCGGCCGGGAAGTGCACCACCGAGGGCACGATGGTGCCGCGGCCCAGGTCGTTGATGGCCGCGGGCTGGCGGGTTTCGGGGTGCACGTAGGCCACCAGGCTGTTGGTGGTGCCCAGGTCGATGCCCACGATAATTTCTTCCTGTTGCAGGCTGCCGGTGGCGAGGTTGATAGCTACTGTAGCCATAGAATCATGGGGCCGACTTGCGCAAGGCCCGAAAGGGATAAGAAAAAAATAATGCGCCGAAGCGCACTGCAAAAGTAGCGGCTAAATGCCCCCGGCAGACCGTGGGACACCTTGGCCATCCTTGAAACAGCGCAAGCCAAAATTTTGTGAGCCCAATCTTAAAAAAAGTAAAACCGCCGCGGAACTTTTCGACGTAAGGCTATACACTGTCCGACTTTCGGCCGGGGATACTATTGGATGTAAAGCGCAATGCATGCATTAGCGCCGAGCTTATTTCTTTTGCCAATTTCTTTTATTCACCCCCAAACCCACTTTCCAACACTGTATGAAAAACTTACTTACTCGTCCCCTTTTCCAGGCTGCGCTGCTCGCAACCGCGGCAGGAGGAGTGGTGGCCCTGAGCGGCCAGCACAACAAGCTGGAGGCCTCGAGCCACCGCGAAGCCCCGCTTATCGCCGACGACCCGCTGGCCGATAACACTGACCTCTATGCGTTTCGCTCGCCCGACTTTGCGGCCAACGATGCCAATGCCAAGGTGACCATCATCGCCAACTACATTCCGCTGGAACTGCCCCAGGGTGGCCCCAACTACAACACGTTCGGCGAGAACATCCGCTACGAAATCCACATCAAGAACAATCAGGCGACCACGGGCGACGACATCACCTACCGCTTCACCTTCACCCGGACCAACGAAGACCCGACGACGTTCTTCAATATCCGGCTGGGCAAGCAAAACCTGAAAACCACGTACATCGTGGAGAAAAGCGTAGCTGGTGGCGCTTTCACCAACGTTACCGTGGGTACGGGTATCGTGCCGCCGCCCAACATCGGGCCGCGCTCCATCTCGCAAACCACGCCGCCCGTAGGCCTGGCTACGCCCTACGCCACGCTGATGGCCAATGCCATTATGACGCTGGCAGACGGAACCAAGATTTTCTGTGGCCCGACGGATGACCCGTTCTTCGCCGACCTGGGCGGTATCTTCGATTTGGGCGGCATTCGGGCACCCGGCGCGGCGCGCGATGGCCTGGCCAAGAAAAATACGCACGCCATTGCCATGCAGGTACCGGTGTCGGTGCTGGCTAAAACGGGTACCGCGGCGCTTTCTTCCTCCACCAACATTCTCGATTCGAACTATATCATTGGGGTGTGGGCTTCGGCCAGCCGGCCGGCCGTACGCACGCTGTCGGCCACGGGCGCTGCGCCTACGGTATCGGGCAGCTACGTGCAGGTATCGCGCATCGGCATGCCGCTGCTGAACGAAGTTATCAATAACATCGGCGCCAAAGACGCCTGGAATGCGGCCACGCCTTACGCCGAAGCCAGCGTTACCGACGACTACCTCTCGAACCCGGAGCTGGGCCTGTACATGGCCGACAACACGCCGGCCGCGACGGCCGCTCCTAAAGTGGCGGGCCAAACCTACTACGGCGAAGCTGTGCCCGGCCTGGGCCCACTGCGCGTTCAAACCAAGTCGCTGGCCGGCCAGACCCTGGGTGGCACCACGCTGCCGGGCTTTGACTTCCGCAACGGCGCTGCGGGCCTGAGCGGGCTGGCTGGTACAAGCTTCGTGACGGGTACGGCGCTGGCTACTACCGGCGCTGCTCCGTACGGTGCCTACCTGCTGCGCGCTGGCAAGCCTCGCTCGGTCGACATTCTGCCAATCTTCCACACCGGGGTACCCAACTACCCCCCTTACCAACTGGCTACCGGCAAAGCTGGCAACCCGCTGGCCGCTGGCAAGCCCTTCATCAACAACTTCCTGCTGGCTAACGCCACGGCTGCCAATCCCGGCGGCGACATGTTGCGCCTGAACATGGCCGTGCCCCCCACGCCCCGCAACTCGAGCGCTTTCAGCTCGGAGGGCCTGCTGGCCGCTGCTGTGGCCGGCCTCACGGTAGCCCCTTACAACACGAACTCGAACGTTGAATTCATTCCGAATATGGACGGCTTCCCCAACGGTCGCCGCCTCGAAGACGACGTAACGCGCATTGAGCTGCAAGCCGTGGGCGGTGCCGTATTGGCGGCCATTGGCCTGTGGTACGACGATTATACGCCCAGCAGCACGAACCCCGTCACTGCCCAGCTGGGCAATGTGCTGACCTTCAACGCGGGCATCACAGCCAACGACACCACGTTCAAGGCCGCGTTCCCCTACGCCCAGACGCCCTGGAGCGGCACCAACGCCCAACGCACGGTGCTGTCGCAGCGCTCGGGCCTCGGCTTGTCGCCCAACATCGCCAAAGCCCAGGCTTACCCGAACCCCTTCCTCGACCGCACGACGCTGCGCTTTGAGCTGCCCGCCAAAGGCAACATGACGCTCGTCATCAGCGACGTAACCGGCCGCAAGGTGGCTACCATCGCCAAGGATAAGGCGTTTGCCCAGGGCGCCACGGAACTGAGCTGGCAGCCCGGCCGCGAAGTGGCCCCCGGCCAGTACATTGCCACCCTGTACAACGGCAAAACCGTGGTGCAGTCGGTACGTATTGAGCGGCAGTAATTGCTGCTAGCTGAGTGAGACAGAGCCGTCGTTGGGCCCTTACACCGGGCTGGCGGCGGCTCTGTTTTTTATTTTCGACGTTCCTTCCAACCGTCTTTTTTCGCTGCTTTGAAAAAGTATCTATACCCGATTTTACTGGTAGTTTTTGGCGGGCTGGCGGCGGCTATCTTCTTTTTTAAGAAGCCTGCCGTAGCCACGCCCGGCCTGATGGAGCGCCAGGGCAGCCTGGCCGCCGGCAAGGAGTGGCTGAACGCCAAAGCCGCCATCGAAGGCCTGCTGGCTAAGCTGCGCGCCAATCCCGACGACCAGAAAAGCCGCCTGCTGCTGGCCCAGGCCTACATGCAGGAGGGCCGCGTGACCGGCAACCATCCGTACTACGATAGCGCCGCCATGGCCCTGCTGGACCAAGTGCTGCAGGCCGAGCCCGACAACTTCGAGGCGCTGTGCTGCAAATCGTCGCTGTGCCTCACGCAGCACCACTTTGCCCAAGGCCTCGGCCTGGCCGAGCAGGCCGTGAAGCTCAACCCCAACAGCGGCTTCGTGTACGGCCTGCTGACCGATGCCAACGTGGAGATGGGCCACTACGAGGAGGCCGTGAAGATGGCCGACAAGATGAATGCCCTGCGCCCCGACCTGCCCGCCTATGCCCGGGTGAGCTACCTGCGCGAGATTTATGGCGATTTGCCCGGCTCCATCCAGGCGATGGACCTGGCCGTGAAAGCCGGCTACACCGGCCTGGAGCAAACCGAGTGGACCCGCGTGGCGCTGGCCCACCTCTACGAAGTGAGCGGCGACACTACCAAGGCCCGGCAATACTATCAGATGGCCCTGTATGCCCGCCCCGGCTACGCTTATGCTCTGGCTGGCCTGGGCCGCATGGCGGCTGCCCGCCACGACTATCCGCGCGCCATTCAGCTGTACCAGCAGGCGCGCATCACGGTGAAGGACTACGCTTTTGCTGATGAACTGACCGACCTGTACCGCCTAAACGGCCAGCCCGCCGAGGCGAAAAAGATGGCAGCCGAATCCATCAGCATGCTGGCCGATGCGGCCAAGGAAGCCGACAGCAACGAGCAGATGGGACACTATGCCGACCGCGAGCTGGCCTACGCCTACCTGAAAACCAATGAGCTCGATAAGGCCCTGGAGCACGCCAAAATCGAGTACGACCGCCGGCCCGACAACATCGACGTAAACGAAACTATGGCCTGGGTGCTCTACAAGCGCGGCCAATACGCCGAGGCGCAGAAATACATGGAAAAAGCCCGCCGCACCGGCTCGAAGAATCCCGTGCTGCTGTGCCGCGCCGGCCTCATCCTCACCAAAACCGGCAAAGCTGCCGAGGGCCAGGCCCTGATTGAGCAGTCGCTAAAAACAGCTCCCTATCTGAACCCCGAGTTGGAAGCCGAAGGCAAAAAGCTGCTGGCGGCGCGGTAGGGCAAGGGCTTTCCCGACTTAACGATTCCGTTCAACGACGGGCGGAGGCAGGCCCCGCACCCTATTATGGCAATTGTTTCACCGATGCGTGCGAAGTGTATCCTGTATCGCGCTCTTGCGCTGTTGCCGCTGCTGTTGCTGCTGGCCCAGCCGGCCGCCGCGCACGTGCTGAACACGGACCTGAGTAAGCTCTCGCGCACCGAGATTTTCTGGACTTACCTGCAGCTGGGCTTCACGCACATCATTCCGCTGGGGTTCGACCACATTTTGTTCATCATCAGTCTCTACATTCTGGAGCCGCGCCTCAAGCCGGTGCTTATGCAGGCCACGGCCTTCACGGTGGCGCACTCCATCACACTGGGGCTAGCCATGTACGGACTGATTTCGCCGCCCTCGGCCGTGATAGAGCCGATTATTGCGCTGTCTATCCTGTTTGTGGCCATCGAAAACATCATCACCGATAAGCTGAACCCGTGGCGGCTGCTCATCGTGTTCGGCTTCGGGCTGGTGCACGGGATGGGGTTCGCTTCGGCACTTACCGGCCTGGGCTTGCCGCAGAAGGACTATTTCGGCTCGCTCATTTCCTTCAACGTGGGCGTGGAGCTGGGGCAGGTGTCGGTGATACTGCTGTGTTGGGCGCTGGTGGGCCGCTGGGCCGCCGACAAAAGTTGGTACAAGCCGCGCGTGGTGGTGCCCGTATCCGTCGTCATTGGGCTGATTGCGGCGTACTGGACCGTGGAGCGCGTCTTTTTTGCCTGAAGAATTAACTAAGCTGTTTGCAACCCTCGCCGGGATGTTTCGTCGTAGATGAGCGTAAATCCCGGTTTAGCCTGTCCCATCATGCTTCGCCAATACCTCACGTTGCTGCTGCTGCTCAACTACCTGCTGGTAGTGGGGGCAGGCCTCGTGGAGCGCCCGGCGAAGGTGATTGACCGGCCCTTTGCCTACGTGCACAGCCCCGACTGCCAGCTGAAGCACACGCTACGCCTTGCCTGTTTCGACGACTGCAACGGCGTGCAATACACCGTGCAGAAATACGGCGAGCGCCTGCCACTGCAACAGCTGCTCAGCACCTTCAAGGGGCTGGATACGCACTGCCTGACGGAAACGCGGGTAGTGTTTGCGCGGCCGGTTTTTGGGAGGGCCGCCGCCCGGTGGGCCGCGCGCGTTGCGGCCGTGCCGGTGGGCTACCGGGGGCAGGTGGAGTTGCCGCCCTGTCGGGGATAAGTTGAGCCCTGGGCTTCGAACTACTCAGTATGTGGTTCGAGTCCAAACGGGGCCACCGCGCCTAGCCGTTTTCTGCTAGCCGGTCTGTTTCATCTTATCCAACCATCCGACGCGGCTTGTCGGGCTTATGTGCCCGGTCGCGTTCAACTCCACTTTTTATGATTTTCCGGGTCAATTCTCTCCAACCTGTAGCGGGTGCTACGGGCGTTGCGTCGCGTGTGCAGCTGCCCACGGCGGGCCAACTTGTCAACAATCCCCTCGGCCTCAGTGGCCGCGTTGCTCTGCCCGAGGCCGCTACCCTGCGCAGCCAGACGCGCGGCCACCTGGGCCGCCAGCGCAGCCAGCACCAGACGCAATGCCGCGCCAACTGCATGAGTAAGGCCAATTTCTAGTCGGTATAGTTTTCCTTCCACTTAATGGGGGCGGGTGGCAGGCGGCACGTAAGGGCCGCTTGCTACCCGCCCCGCTACCGGCTTCGATGAAACAACTTCTTCTCAAACTTCCGGTCTGGGTGCTGCTGCTCGGGCTTTTCGTATTCACTCAAACGGCCTGGGCGCAGGGCGCCGGCACGCTGCGCGGTACTGTGGCCGACTCGCTCTCGGGCCTGCCGCTGGCGGGCGTGAGCGTAGGCCTGCTGGGCCAGC